>JAITIP010000004.1 GCA_031279415.1 Candidatus Endomicrobium procryptotermitis
TCCCGCATCTTTAATGCCATCTTTCTCATAAAACTCATCCAAATACTTCCTGAATCCCTCTTCCAAATCAGAGTCTATACTATTCGGAGCTCTCCTAAACTTAGACACAAAAGACAAGGCCGAACTAATAAACATATTATTTTTAATTGATGCAAACAATTTTGACGACATAATGGAAATAAAGCTTGGAAAATCTCCAAGTGAAACCACCAATTCCTCAAGCCAGTCTATTTTATTACGCTTTACAAATGACTGGAAAGAACCTTTTTTTTCAGCATCTTCAGCAAATTTCACATGCCTCAATTCGTGTCTTATAAATACTTCCAAAAGATTAATATTTTGGATTTGCCCGTTGTCGTTAAAAAACAAAACCGATAAAAGCTGATAATTGAGATGTATTGTCCCATCAAAAAACATGGCAATCGTGTTATCAGAGACGCTTTCGGAAAGTCTGGCCGAAAGCGAAGCTTCTAATTTGTAAAGTTCTTTTTCCAACGCATCTTTTTCCTCTTTTTTACGATTCCTTTCAGCGTTTCTTTTAGCGTTAAGCACCTTTCTTTTTTGCTTGCTGGCTTTTATTTTTACATCTTTGCTAAGTAAACCCAATTCGTCATCAATTCTTTTTATATCCGCATAAAGTTTTTCCACTGCTGATATATCTGCTAATATATCTTCTATTATCTTTTCTTCGGCCAGCGGCTGCCCATCTTTAAACATTTTTGATATGAGTTTTTTCTGCAAATCCGGGGAGATAGATGCAAGAATTTTCTGTAAAATTCTGAAATCTTTTCTGCCGCTTCCCGTTTCAGTCATCTTTGCTTTAGCCAACTCGTAGGAGGATTTAATTTTAGACTGTATTCCCCGCTCAAAACCAAATACTAATAAAGATACCAATCCGGAAATTATCGCCACAATTGGAATATATAAAAATCCTCCAGTCAATGTTGTAATTAAGGCAACTGCCGAAGCGGCAACAGAAGCAACAGCAGAAAAAACTAAAATAGGATTTCTGCTTTCAACCGACATCTGTTTAGAATCTTGACTTTCAATCGGATTTACAAATTGTTTTCCATCATATGAATAAACAGTTCTTTTACCGTTGTAATAGATATCAAGTTTTATGTCATCATCGGAATTATATTTGATGTTAGCTGCTGCAGTTTCCCCATGTTCTTTTTTCATCATATCGGAAATGAACTCATTAACTCTATTTATTATTGTTTCTCTGTCTGCTTTTTGGGAACCAGTTATCATCGCATTGACTAGTTCTGCGGCGCTTTCAGGTGAGTTTTTGAACTGTGTCAAAGGTAGAGTAGCCAAAGTCTGAAACAAAACTTTACTTTGTTCTTTTGCTATTTTATAGTATGTTTCTTCAGCGGCTTTTACGCCGTCAGTTACATTAGGTGTTATGGTAATGGTTGAAATGCCTTTTTCAGCAAGGTATTGCGAAACTCCCTGAGTATGAAATCCTCCTGTAACTATCACATAAATATTTCTGGCATTTTTTAGAGAACTTACCACTTTTTCCGTATCGTTTTCAGAAATATTATCTTCAGAAAGCTTAACAGTATTTTGCAAACCGTCTATATTGTCAAAGAAATATTTATTCCTGTCTATATTAACCTTATAAAACTCTTCTGCAATTTTGCGGTATTCGTCTAGAAGCTCTAACTTTGTGTTATCAATATATTTCACCCATAAAGTTTGAAATTCTTTTTTATTGGCTTCATAATATTTATAATCGTCCGAAGTTATTTTACTGGACATAAAATCGCGCAAATATTTCTGGAAAGAAACAATAGACACCACATTGCGTTCTTCAGTATTTGATGAGAAGTTTTCATTTATTTCATCTACAAGTTTGCTTTCTTCTTTTATGAGTTCCAGCGGGTTGATTTTCTGGCTGAGTTCGACATAATTTAAAAATTTGCTGAGAGCGGAAAAATTGATTTCAAGATTTATTCCATATTCTTTGGAAAACCTTATAAGATATACATATAATTTGTCTATTTCCGAAAAATTTTCTGTATTGTCAACAATCATCTTATATGCTTGATAAGGCAGAATTTCTTTGAGTTTTATGATAAGCATGCTAAGCTCAGCTGAAATTCTCTTATAATCCAAATCTCTTTCTTGGTCCAGAAGAGATTTATAAGTGTTTATATTTTCATATTTGTAAATGTCGATTCCAAGTTTTTCCGTATGTTTGTACAAAAGCGTAAAATATTTCTTAGCGGCAATCTTCCCCTGTACATATTGCTGTGACAATTCATCGAGTTTCTTTTGTTGTCTTGTGTAATACTGCTTTTTTAAAGTATTAATATCTTCGGATATACTGTTTAAAATTATTGATATTTCATCTTGGGCTTCAAGAATCGTTCCAAATCTCCGAAGGTTTTCAAGATACTCTTTTTCGTTTTCAAGCCCTTTTATGATATTTGGACGACCGCTGACAACCGAATAGTATTCTGCTCCCGTAAGCCTGCCACTGTCAATAAGTGATTCCAATACCCATTCTCTCAGATTCTTGTCATCTGAAGAAGACAGCCATGAAGTATCAAGCTGTCCGTACGCACCTTCAAGATATATATCTTTTACGCCATACTTTTTGTCAAAAACATCTATTATTTTGCTTATATTTTTCTGAACGCGGGGATGCGAATGCAAATCCTGAATATTAATTACGACCGTATCGCTTCCTGCAAAATTCGAAGAAGTAATTTTACCGTAAGAATATGGAAGCGTAAAATCATCAAAAACCTGTTTAAATTTTTCGACAGCTCTTGCATTATCTGTTATCGCAGCTACGGCCTCACCATATACCGATGTAAGAAGAAAGCAATTAACGACTATCAAAGCCGTAATTTTTAGAGCGTTTAGCTCCATAAACCAATTTAAAGTCAGCATCGTGGACTTCTTTAATTGATACAGTGTCCTTGTGATAAAATTATTGATTGTTTTCATCTTAAAGCTCCCTTGCATTCTGTTATGAAATGAAAAATCCCGTATTTATTGAAAATAAATATGGGAAATGTAAATTTTATATTTATAAAGTTGTTAATTTTTACAGGAATTCCCCTAGGGAAAGCAGCCATAATGATAAGCAGCAACAAAAAGCATTTGACAATGCCATTTCGCACAAGAAAATCCGATAAAAAAATATTACTTCGAACTATCCCTGTGATATTTATATTGTTTTTCAAAAATATTTTATTTCCGCTGATGAAATTAGGAATAAAAGGAACAAAAACATTAGCCAATTTTTTCACCTGTTTAATCAAAACAAATAAGGCAAAAGTATCATTGTTCTTATTTTTATCATCATTTTTGCCAGTGTTGGACATAGTTTTATCTTTTTTAAACAAGTCGTTTACTATTTTTATAGGAAGATTTGTCATATTATATATTCCTGCCAATTCCGATTCTGCTAAATTAACGGAAAAACCGCCGTCTTCGTATTTTGCAGAGATACCCACTCCTAAATTTATCATATTCACAAACATCAAAAAAATGATAACAGATGTTATTTTGCACTGACATTTTTTAATTATATCATAATATTTTATTTTTGCTTTTTTCATAATAGTAGTTTAACACTTATTCGTTTATTTTTCAAATGCTTTATGGTTATTTAATTTATATCAAATTTAAAAATTCTTTATATTTGTAATCTTTATGTCTAAAAAAACACATGAAAAAAATAGATTTTCATTTTTTAATATAAATTTCTAAAAATCGCATCCTAATAAACATACAATTAAAAAAATGTAAACAATATTACCATTATTATTAATTCTATATATTTTTTCTTTTTTTACCAATATCAAATTGTAAAATATTATTGAATTTATTTTGTAATTCTTTAAATTTTTTTATTATTTACATTTTATCCATTTTGATAATATAATCGTTAATAATGAATATCAATAACCCTCAATCTTATAAAAATCTGTTTATTCGTTTGCTTTCTATAAATGCCTTTCTGTCATATTGATTACATCTACATCCTTTTTTATGCTTATTGGCAGCGATTTTGCTTTATGGTAAAACTGTCCCAAATTTGACATATTGAAAGTCTTTCTTCAAAATATCAGATTTAATCTTTCAATAACGGCTTATCTTAACATTCAGGTTTTTATGCCGCACTATTATTTTATCTCTTGCACAATGTCATTCTAACATCGGGCAGCACAATTTTTACGGACGTTTAAAACGCCTGCATTTATGCAAGAGAATAAATTTTGTATAATATTTATTATGGATAAATTAATTGATGATTTGAAAATTTGGCTTTCAAAAGACAGCGTTAGCAATATCTTTGAAAACAATAAAAACCTGCATTGTCAATTTAGAAATATATTTCAGTTTCAACAATATCAGTTTCTTAAACTAGTCAACGATCCTTTGCTTGCAGCAGTTGTCGGAGAGATAGGGAATAACTCTTTTGACCATAATTTTGCTAAGTGGAAAGATATATTCGGAGTTGTTTTTGTATATGATATAGAAAAAAGAATTGTAATTATTGCAGATAGAGGGCAAGGCATTAAAACAACTCTTTTAAATGTTAAACCAAATATACAAAATGATGAAGAAGCAGTTAAAATGGCTTTTATGCAAGTAATCTCAGGCAGAGCACCGGAGCAACGCGGCAATGGTTTAAAATTTTCGGCAAGTGTGGCTAAAGCTAGAGGTTGGAATTTGTTTTTGCAGTCAGGCAACGGCTGTGCAATAATAGATCTCGGTAAAATGGAATTTAAGTCCAACGCATCTATTGTCAAAGGCTGTTTAACTATTATTAAATATTGAGGGGGAGTTATGAAAATCAAAATAGGGAATTTTGGAAATAATTTAGTTTCAAGACCTGAAGGCAGAGAAGCATTTTTATCTGCGCGCGCTTATATAATAAAAAAAGACGAAAAAGAATTTATTTTAGATTTTTCAGGCGTTGAAGTTTTAACGCCTTCTTGGATAGACGAATTTATTTTAAATTTAAAAAAAGAATTCAATACAGCCGCCGTATCATATGAAAATACCAATAACCCGTCAGTAAAAGAATCTCTAAAATGGCTAAGTAAATAATTTTTATTTTCAAATAAAAAAAATGCCCATCCATATTGACAATTAAAAGATATTGGTAAGATTACAGATGACAAAGAAAAAGCAAAAGAACTTTTATATAGATTCGCTCCTAAAGCACAATTGTAATCATTCTGTCGGCCGTTTTGTCCCTTCTGTAAGAAAAAAACAAATCGCTTTCACAGCAGGTGCAGTGCGGGCTTACATAAATTCCGTTCACGCCCTCTTTTTCTAAAATTTTACACGCAACCGCGGCCAAATTAAGTCTGCAGTTTTTAAGTTTGGTTTCAAATATATCTCCGAAATCTGCGCTGACTTCATAGCAGCATTCTTTTATGTGAGGAGCAATATAAACGGCAAGAGTTTCTGGATTTACTCCGAAGCCTTCTTTAAAAATTTTTACAGTGTTTATAAGTATTCCGCTTGCAAGCCCTTTCCAGCCAGCATGAACGACCGCTTTTGCCGATTTTGACTTATCTTTCGAAACCATTAAAACCGGCATACAATCAGCCGTAAAAACGCCGAGCATAATATCTTTGTCGGCCGTTATAAGTCCATCACAATCGTTAATAAAACTGCCTTTATGTTTTTTTGTGACTATTGCGACGTTATTTCCGTGCGGCTGTTTTGCCAAAACTAAATTGTCGACATCTAAGCCTAAAGAATGTAACAAAACGTTTCTTGCCGCTTCGTCTTTCATGTCTGCACACAATTTTATGGTGGTAAAATGTCTGCTTGGGAAGTTATTTTCTTCGATAAGTTTTTCTTTCATTGGCGTTAATGACAAGTGATCTCATTTAAGCTTTTTACCTTTCCAATAAGTGTAAGCCGGTTTTGTAAAATCAATAGACAGAGGTTTGCCATCATTGGCGGTCATGTCAAAAAGGCTGGACTGTCCGACTTCTTTTTTTAGCGGCATATCGCTTTTAAAACCGGTGGCTATAACAGTTATTTTAATTTTATCGTCAAGCCTGTTGTCTATGGCATGGCCGTAAAAAATATGACCTTTCATTTCATAACTTTTTATTACCTCGCCTATCTCTTTCAATTTTAAAGCAGAAAAATTTGAATTTGTAGTGATATTGACCAGCATCTTTTCGGCCTGAGCTATATCGTAATTGTCAAGCAGAGGACTTGAAATGGCTTTTGCTATCGCTTCTTTTACGTTGTCCGAGCTTGCGCTTTCGCCTATGCCTATCAAAGCCGTTCCTGAATTGGCCACTATGTTTCTAACATCCGCAAAATCCATATTAATTTCACCTGGAACCGTTATTACATCGGTAATCGCCTGCACGCTTTGTCTTAAAACATCATCGATTATCTGATATAAAGCTTTCGCTGACATTCTTTCATCGACAACATTAAAAACCCTTTCGTTCGGTATTATTATAAGAGTATCCGTATAATTTTTTAAATTATTGATTCCTTCTTCGGCTTGCGACATTCTCACCTGCCCTTCAAAACTAAAAGGTTTTGTCACGACACCAACGGTAAGAATACCTTCAGATTTGGCAATCTGCGCTACTATCGGAGCAGCTCCAGTACCCGTTCCGCCGCCCATTCCCGCGGTAATAAAAACCATATTGGCACCTTTTATCGTTTCGCGGATAATATCCATACTTTCTTCTGCGGCCTTTTGACCGACAACGGGATTTCCTCCAACCCCTAGCCCTTTTGAAATTCTCTCTCCTATCTGTAAACGTACAGGAGCTGTCGATTCTCTTAAAACCTGCACGTCCGTATTTATCGCTATAAATTCAACACCACTGACATTGGCGGCAATCATTCTGTTTACTGCGTTCGAACCGCCTCCGCCTACGCCGGCTACTTTTATTATGGCCGGCTGAGCAACGCCAGAATTTTCAGCAGGTAAAATTATCTTCATTTAAAATGTTTCCTCAAACCATTTTCCAATTCTAGAAAAAATGCCGTTTCCCGAAGATTTTGGGGCATATACCGCATATGCATTTGTCATAGTGGAAGAAACCGCGCCTATTGCAGCCGTATAAACGGGATTTAAAACTATTTCATGCGGACCGACGACCTTATCCGAATTAGGCGCACCGACTCTTACCGAACAGCCGAAATATTTTTCAAACGCTTCCGACAGCGCTTCGAGCTGACTTCCTCCACCGGTAAGAACGATTCCTCCGGACAAAAACTGCGAACCATACGAACTTTTTTTCATCATATCTTCAATCACAAACAGAACTTGTTCCACTCTCGGCTGTATTATCTCAACAAGATGGTTCCTTTCATATTTTTTCACACTTCTCCCGTCGGCCGCCTTATATTCAAACTCTGAATTTTTCAGTCCGGAATAAGTAAAAGCTGCACCGTACATCTCTTTTACTTCTTTCGAAACGGCAAAAGACGCTCTCAATTTATGCATTATGTCCCGCGTAATATAGTCCGACCCGACCTGCGCTTCGTCAGTATATCTTACTATTCCATCGGCATAATGAACAAGTCCCGTCGTAAGTCCGCCGAAATCAACGACAAGACAGCCCAGCTCTTTTTCTTCTTTAGTAACTAAAATATCGCCGGCAGCAAGATAACCGTAAACCTTGTCATCGCAATTTATATCCACGGAATTCATCGCTTTAATAATATTTCCTATATTGCTGCTGGCAGCGACAAGAGCGTGGACATCCACTTCTATAAAAGTTCCTTCCATCCCTATGGGATTCTGTATTCCGTGCTGCTGGTTTAAAATAAATTCTCTGGGAACTATCTGCAAAATCTCGTGTTCGCTATCGATTTTTATCATTTTTCTGGCGCTGTCTAAAGCGTTTGCAACGGTATCTTCCGTGATTTCTCTGTTGGAATGATTTATATTTGCTACGCCTTTTGAATTTTTAGCCTCGACAAAACTGCCTCTTATTGCGACAACAACGCTTCTTATATAGCTTCCGGCGGCTTTTTCCGTCTCCTCAAAAGCCCTAGCCATAGACATTGCGGCTTCTTGGATGTTTATTACCGCTCCCGCTTTGATTCCATCGCTGCAGGGAACGCAGGCACATCCTAAAATTTTTACAAGACGCGCATCTTCATCTCTTGCTCCGGCGACGCAGCACACCTGGCTGCTTCCGATATCAAGTCCCGCTACAAGCTCTTGTTTGGCCATTGTTTATTTCCTTTAATTTATGTTTTGTGCGGCAGCCAAAGGTTCTTGTGCCTTAGGTTTTACAACCGCCTTTCCCATTTCGTAAAAACTCATATCTATAAGCTCTATATGTTCGTATTTTACGTCTGCATCCGCATAAATTCTACGGAGTTTGTCGTATTTATGATCCATATGTTCCGGCCTTTCTTCTCCCCAATAAATAACTGTTCCGTCATAAGTTTTAAAAACTATATCATGTGAATTCGAATATTCAATTTTGGCTATATTGTCAAAAAAATTGTCGCATACCGGTTTAAATATTTTTATGAATTTCAAAATTTCCGACCTTTCTGCGTCAGTTTTATAAATTATCGTCGGTATTTTCATGCCGCTCATAAAACCGCGTAAAGGAAAAGGTTTGTCTTCAAAATCTATTCCGAGAACATCATTTCCGAAAACTATAAAGGCTTCGGGGGTTCTCTCGTAAAGTTTAATCTTCACTTTCTGCCATCTTCTTTTGATGGAAATGTCTTTGAGTTCGGGCTTAACTTCCATTATTTTGCTTTCGGCTTCGGACACATTTATTTTTAAAATATTATCTCCGATTTTAAAAGGAAGCAGTGCTTTAATTTCTGTTTTTGTCACATTTTTGCAGCCTGTCACATCTATCTCTTTAATTGTCATGCTTTCCGAAGCGTACACATATCCGACGAGTTTTTTTCCTCCGGCATAAGCAAGAAAACATATTAAAACAAAAATACAGATATAAACAAATAATTTCCCGAGCTTTCTTCCTTTTTTTGAAGAACGCGTATAATTGGGCATTATAACGACTCTGCGCTGATAAGAATATTTTTTTCTTTTTGCGGACATTTTACAATGAACACTCTATGATTTTAAGAATAAGTTCTTCAAACTTTATCCCCGACACTTTTGCTTCGTCCGGCAGAAGAGAAGTTTCGGTCATCCCAGGTATGGTATTGTTTTCCAATACCCATATTTTCTCATCGCGGTCTATTATCATGTCCACCCTGCACACGGCCTTGCATTTAAACAATTTGTAAACTTTTTCAGCGGCACGAGCTGCAAGGTTATGCATTTCTTTGCTTATGCGCGCGGGAATGATGTGTTTCGAGCCACCTTTGGCGTATTTTGATTTATAATCGTAAAATTTTCCTTTAGGCATTATTTCTACGGCAGGAAGCGACTTTCCATCTAGAACGCCGACTGTAATCTCTTTGCCTTTTATAAACTGTTCGACGATAACTTCATTGCCGTATTTAAAAGCAGTTTTGGCGGCTGCTGCAAATTCCGAAGCCTTTTTCACTATCGATATTCCTATGGCTGACCCCTGATTTGCGGGCTTTACCACAACAGGATATGTTTTTATTTCATTAATCCGTTCGTATTTTCTTAAAACAAACCAATCGGGAGTCAAAATTCCAGCACAATTAAAAAGAAGTTTCGATATGTTTTTATCCATCGAGGCCGAGCTTGCAAACACGCCACACCCCGTATAAGGTATGCCCATAACTTCAAGCATTCCCTGTATTGTTCCATCTTCGCCGTGCTGTCCGTGAAGAGCGACATAAGCTATGTCTATTTTTTCTTTTTTTATCTTTTCGGCGGCATTTTTGTCTACATCGATGGCAGCGACTTTAAATTTCATTTTTTTAAGCGCGTTAATAACGGCTTTGCCGGATTTCAAAGATATTTCTCTTTCGCTTGAAGTTCCGCCGTACAAAACACCGATTTTTTTATTTTTAAGCTTTTCCGCTGTCATCATTGATTTCTTTTATGCTTTGATAACTTTTATTTCAAGTTCAAGATCTATGTTAAATTTGTCTTTTACGGTTTTTCTTACGGTATAAATCAAATCAAGTACATCATCCGCTGTAGCATTGGCCACGTTTATTATGAAATTCGCATGAATTTCCGATACTTTTGCTCCTCTTTTTTTTCTCCCTTTGAGACCAGCATCTTCTATAAGTTTTCCGGCGCTTAATCCTAAAGGATTTCTAAATATGCAGCCCGCACTTGGAAACGGCAACGGCTGAGTTTTTGCGCGATTTTTGATTTTGTCCGAAACAACTTTTAAAATACCATTTCCTGTTTCTTTTTTCAAGGTAAAATTAACTTTGGAAATTATAAAATTTTCAAGCCCGCTTTTTCTGTAGTCAAAATCTATTTTTTCCTTGTTTATAAGTTCTTTTTCTCCGTTTCTATTATAAACTTCAACACTTTCGATTGTATCGCTTATCCAGTTTTGCCCACTCCCCGCATTTCCTAATACAGCGCCGCCTACGGTTCCCGGAATTCCGGCGCAGCATTCAAGACCGGAAAGATTTTCGCAGATGCTTTTTTTTACAAGAGATGGCAAAAAAACAGCGCCGCCACACGTGATTTTAACGCCGTCAATGCTTATATTTTTAAAATCCCCCATCAATTTAATCACGCAGCCGCTGAAACCTTTATCACTGAAAAGAACGTTTGTGCCGCCGCCTAAAATAAAAAATCGAAAATTTTCGACTGAAGCCGTTTTTAAAAAGAATGACAAAGCAGGTTCATGAGGAATTTCAATAAAATAATTCACATTTCCACCTATTTTGAAAGAACAAACTTCCGACAGCTTCCTATTTTCAAAAACTTTACATCCCGCGGCAGCTAATTTGTTTACTATATCAATGTTAATAGCTCTTCTCCTTTTTTCCATACGTCCCCCGCACCCAAGGTCAATACTATATCGCCCGGCCGCAATTCTTTGGAAAAATTTTTCAAATTCGTAAAAATTTCCACACTGCAATTGTTTTCTTTAAGACTGTCAAGAATAAGCTGCGAACTTACTCCTTCTATAGCTTTTTCGCCGGCAGCATATATCTCTAACACTTTCACAAAATCTGCGTCTTTAAAGCTTTTACCAAACTCACCAAAAAGGTTCTGCGTGCGCGTATATCTGTGCGGCTGAAATAATACCCAGAGCTTTCTTTCTGGCCAGAAATGTTTTATCGCTTTAATAGTCGCGTCAACTTCAGTCGGATGATGTCCATAGTCGTCAATTACGGTTATGCCATTTTTTTCTCCTTTTATTTCAAGCCTTCTGCCGACGCCGTCAAACTTATTTATGGCGCTGGCTATATGATTAAAAGGTATCGCGAGATATAATCCCACTCCTATAGAAGCAAGAGCATTTAAGATATTGTGTTTACCCGGTATTCTGATGCAGACATTGCCTGCTTTCTTTCCTTCGTATATGACATCAAAACTTGTGCACTGCGGCAAAACTTTTATATTTTCGGCTTTGATGTCGGGATTTCCAGAAAGTCCATAAGTCACATATTTTCTGTTTATTTGCGGAATAATTTCTTTTACGATTTTATCATCCGAACATATTATCGCCGCTCCGTAAAAAGGAACGCTGTTTATATGATTTATGAAAGCATTTTTAAGATTTTCCATATTCCCGTAATAGTCGAGATGATCGTTATCAATATTTGTCACTACAGTTATCGCGGGAGAAAGTTTAAGAAAAGAGCCGTCTGACTCATCGGCTTCTGCGACGATATATTCGCCTCTGCCCAGACGTGCGCTTGTGTTGAGATTTTTCAGCCTTCCGCCGATAACTATCGTCGGATCAAACCCGCCTTCATCCAAAACCAAAGCCGTCAGAGAAGTAGTTGTAGTTTTACCGTGCGTGCCGGCAATCGTTACCGAATATTTAAGCCTTGCAAGTTCCGCAAGCATTTCAACACGCGGTATTACGGGAATTTTATTTTTAAGAGCGGCCATTACTTCTGGATTCGATTTACTTACCGCTGTTGAAGTAATGACAACTTCGGTATTTTTAATATTTTTTTCATCGTGGCCGATGTAAATTTTCGCGCCGATTGCCGCGAGATGTTCAGTAACGTCAGTTTTTTTCAAGTCCGAACCTGAAACATTATGACCCAGATTTATTAAAACTTCGGCAATGCCAGACATACCAGATCCGCCAATTCCGACAAAATGCATATTGCGATGTTTTCTAAACATTTATTTTCCTTTCATATTTTTAGAAGAATATTGTGCGCTGACTGTGGTAGTTATTCCGCCGCGTATTCTGAATTCAAGTTTGACCGTCATATTCTTTGGTTTTAAAGTCTCAACCAAATCTTTCATTATTCTGTTGACTACACTCTCGTGAACCATTCCAACCATCCTGAAACTTTGAATGTACATTTTTAAAGATTTAAGCTCAACAACGGTTTTTGAAGGCGTATAATTAATAGCGAGGTAAGCATAATCCGGCAGTCCCGTCCATGGACACAGGCAGGTAAACTCTTCCGTTTCAATGCATACGTTTATATCTTTTCCGGCATACTGATAAGGCATCACTTCAAGAAGTGAAGTCGTTATTTTATCAAATACTGGCATATTTTTCATATAAAACCCCGTTTATTTTTTGTTGCTATTATACCATTTTTAGCGAATAGTTTGAATGCGGATAAAAATAATTTAAAAACATATTTAAAGCTGATAAAGATAAGGTTTCTTGTTTTTTTTACTTTCATAGCAAAAGCAATTATGCAAAAAGCAAAATGCCCTATCAAATAAAGTCCAGAAAAATATGAAAAACCGATAAAAAACTTGTATAATATGTATTAGCAAATATATCGGAGAGACATTATGGAATGGAAAACTGTAGCCGAACATACACTTAAACTGAAAAATCTTGCAAACAACGAAGAAATAAAAAGCAAGCTTGAAGGCTTGTCATTGTACAACTGCCAGCTTAAACAAATATTGGACGGCGAAGAAGCCGGAACCGATATAACGGCTTTAGTGCTTAAAGAAAATGAACTTAAAAACAATACTTTAGCGAAAATTTATGAACTTCAAAAAGAAACCGAGCAGGCGCAAACGACTGAAGAAGAAGCTTCAAAAGTTATAGAATGTTTTCTGTACATAGACAATTATTTAAGTCTCTATTCAGAGCCGGAACTGTTTTTTATAAAAGATTACGACAAACTACAGCTTTGCGATTCTGTTGAACTTCTAAACTCAAAAAAGAAGTTTGGCGATATAGTGCAAAGCATGTTTTTTTTCCAAGAACTTAATGAAAAAGCACATATATCGATTCATACTTTATGCAGTTTCCTCAGGGAAAGCGTAACCAATGTTTCAGAATTTATAATAGATAAAACCGATTATGTAATGGATAGGCTCGATATTCTTAACCGCACTGTGCTTGAAGGAAAAAGTCCCGATATCTTTCTGAGACAATTATATCCTTTTATTTTAATTATTAATTTCACGGCACAAAAACTTATGCTTCACCGCTTTACAAGTATCTATCCTTCAAATGTCAATAAAAAAGTTTTTCAGGAAGCTTTGAAGCAAAAAGAATATGCTCTTGACAGGCTCAAAGCTAAAATTATAAAAAGAGCGGCAATAATAAAACAATTAAAAGAAAGAATTAACTCTCCAATGAACCAGGAATTCTGGTTTGACACAAGATGTATTGAAATATACGACGAGGGAATCGTAGTAAAAAGAAAAGAACTGTATTATGAAGACGGGGTCGATTGCGTAATCATAACTGCCGACAGGATAAATAAATGCTGTATGACTGCATACTGGACTGCATTTTTAGCAGCAAATGATAAAAAACTCGCACAGGACGAAAGAAATGCAGAAGCCGATGAATGGCTCAATCTTTATCTTGCGGAATCAAAAAATGATAAATATGCGGTAGTTTATTCTCTGCACAAATTTCTTATAAAAAATGAAATTTCAAATTCATACTCTTTTAACAATATAAAAATTAAACCTGTAAAAAAATCCGATACGGCATTTCAAAAAGTGATGCCTTTATGGCTTGTAGGAGTAATTTCGGTAATTCTTGCCGCGGTTTTTATCCTTTTAATTATTTATTCAACCAAATCAATAGTTCACTAATATTGGAAGCAGGGAAAGGAAAAAAGGCAGAAACTGCCATCACATATTTGAAAATAAAAATCTGCAGGCTTATTTCGTATATAAGCTTGCAGATTTTTATTAACTATTTATATTTTTTAGTATATATTTCTAAAATATTACTAATTTTCAATATTTTTTTGTTTTTAATATTTTAAATTACTATAAATTGGAAATGCTTTGCAAAGTGCTGTCATTGCAGATTTTATTTCAGCGATAACTTTTTTATCATCTATATTTTTAAGCACTTTTACTATAGCTTCGCCTATTTTTGCCATTTCAGGTTCTTTCATACCTCTTGTTGTTATTGACGGTGCGCCTATTCTTATGCCGGAAGTAATTGTAGGTTTTTCTGGATCATAAGGTATGCCATTTTTATTTAAAGTGATTCCTGCTTTTTCCAAAATTTCCTGAGCATCTTTGCCTTTGACATTTAAAGGTCTTAAATCTACCAAAAACATATGCGAGTCCGTGCCTCTGGAAACTATACGCAAACCGCCTTTTTCAAGAGTTTCAGCTATCTTTTTGGTATTTGCCAAAACCTGTTTTTGATATTCTCTAAACTCCGGCTTTAAAGCTTCTCCAAAAGCTACCGCTTTAGCGGCTATAACATGCATTAAAGGTCCACCCTGCTCTCCAGGAAAAACTGCCGAATTAAATTTTTTTGACAGTTCTTCACTGTTTGTGAGAATCATTCCGCCGCGCGGGCCGCGCAAAGTTTTATGAGTAGTTGTCGTTATGACATCCGCATATTCTACAGGAGAAGGATAAACTCCGGCTGCAATCAAACCTGCATAGTGAGCCATATCGCACATATGGTATGCCCCGACATTTTTTGCTGTTTCGTCTATTCTTTTCCAATCCCAAATTCTCGAATATGCACTTGCTCCGCTTATAATGAGTTTAGGCTTATGCTCTTTTGCAAGTTTTTCCATTTCTTTATAATCTATATATTCGGTTTCTTCATTGACATTATATGCTACTATATTGAACCATTTTCCCGAAACATTGAAAGGGTTACCGTGAGTTAAATGTCCCCCGTGAGATAAATTTAATCCCATTATAGTATCGCCCGGCTTTAAAAGCGCAAGAAGCACCGCAAAGTTTGCCTGCGCACCAGAGTGCGGCTGAACATTTACAAATTTCACATTGAAAAGTTTTTTTGCTCTTTCAATGGCAATGGTTTCGGCCATATCTACGATTTCACAGCCTCCATAATATCTTTTTGCAGGATACCCTTCGGCATATTTGTTTGTAAGACATGACCCCTGAGCTTCCATGACAGCTTGTGAAACAATATTTTCTGAAGCGATAAGCTCTATCGTGTCTTTCTGTCTTTCAAGTTCTTTAGTCAAAATAGAATGAATTTCGCCATCGGTTTTTTTCAAGTTTTCCATTTTCCTACTCCTATTATAAGATTTTGTTTAAACGCGGCGTATTGTACACCGGAGGACAGTCCGGCTTGTCGATTTTTAAAAGCAAAGGCATAGGAAAATCAACGCCCACAAGCAAAACTTCTCCTTCTCCTAAAGCAGGCAGAAATGATAACATATTTTTTCCGGCTGAGGAAGCAGCATTTTCAACGACTTTTTTGTCGCGCTCATTTATAATCCTGTGAACTATAAAAGAACCTATCTGACTTAATGTACCTTCGGGAATATCTCTCGGCATCTGAGTCGCAAGACATAAAAATAGGCCGTACTTTCTGCACTCTTTTGCGATTAAATCGAAAGCATCAAGAGTCAGGCTTTCAAAATGTTCATCCGTAATGTTTTTGTTGAGAAACTGATGAGCTTCGTCAACTACAAGTAAAACAGGAGAATCTCTAAAAGTTTTATTTCTCGCTTTATCAAGCAGATAAGAACCTATCGCATTTGCAGTAATTTCTTTGGCAGAAAACAAAGATGAAACATTTTCGAGATTAATTCTCAATATCTTTTCCCCACCATAAGAGCTGCCGGTGAAATTTTCTATAGCATCTATAATCGAGATATTATTTTGCACAGCGTTTTTAAATCCAAAAAGCTTATTAAAAACATCTGTATTTATCAAATTTACTATTTTGTTTACCATAGAAGCCTGCTGATCGTAAAGTTTTGTATCAACGGCCCCCCATCCTTCCGGAAAATACGAAACACTCTCTTCTTTTATCTGCGGCACAAGATAGTTTATGTCAAAATTGCACGTATTGTCCTCTATTTCGGTAACAAATTTTTTGTAAAATGCATTATACTCTTTTCTCTGATGGTAAGCTTTTTTAAAAGTTCCCGTTTTTTCAGACAAACGCATGATTTTAAGAGAACGCACAGCTTCAAGCAAAATCGATTTTTGCGATTCTCCGTTAGGCCTTAAAAGAATAAACAAATCCGAGACGGAAAGTTTTTGATAAGGAAAATAAGAATCTTCTCCTAGAATCAGCGTTTTTGATTTCAGCATACCGTATTCGCCCGTTGCGTCAAAAAGTATTATTCCGTTATTAGTTTTGGAAATTACCGACTCAATAAGTTTTGAAACCGTCCAACTTTTTCCCGAACCCGTCGTTCCTATAACAGCACAATGTCTAGCAAACAGCGAATTTAAAGAAATATTGCAACGAGCGTTCGATGAAACCAGCGTTCCTAAAGGCGCGTACAAATCGCCGTCGGTTTTGCCTGCAAATCTTTGTATATATTTTTCAATTTGTTCTTCTGGACAATAATAAACTTTTGCGCCGGCCGAGGGATATGCAAAAACAGTTTTTTCGGCTTTATCCGGATCAGACAGTTTAAAAGTAAGAAGAAATTCAGCTTTGCCTAAAATCCGCAAGTCTTCATGCGAAGATCTCAGCGTTTTATTGTGGCTGTCATGCATTCCTGTTTCGGTAAGTCTTGCCAAAAAACCACGCTCTTTTCCTTCAATAATGATAAAATCGCCCACATTTACGCCGGATTTGCCGCCGTATTCTTTTGACAAATCCGATAAAGAAGGAAAATATATGCCTGCATATTGAGGATTTATTTCATAAACATAACCTAAAAATTCTTTTTCATTAAATAAGTTCATTGTTTAAATTTTATCACTGTATGGTAAAGACTTAATATAATTTTCCATATATTGCCAATCTGGATTATTATCTTTATCTACAGGAAGCTTAATTGATTCATTTTCAAATTTATTCCAAAATGCTTTCCGTCCAAATTTAAATTTATATTGGTTTTGCTTCATTATAGTTGTTATAAATAATGCATTATATTTATTTAATTTGGAATTATAAAAAGCATATATCTCATCTGATGCTGTAAACTCTTTCTCAACCCAAAAAGCAGTTCCAAAAGTCGAATAAATAATACAATTTTCTTCAGTAAATAAAGGGTTGGATATTCTATCTGTCATACCGTTATTGTTTTGTGACGCAGAGTAATATGGTATTTCGCCTGCTGCTCTGTCAGACTCTATTAACCTTTGTCCATGAGTTATTCTTTCCCAGAGTCTTTTATCAGTAAATTTAAACTCTTTCCATTCTTTCATATTAAGTTTATCAGGCTTTGTAGATATTGTCGTTTTTATAGATTCAAATTTGACACAGCTTTCCAAAGACTTAATATAATTTTCCATATATTGCCAATCTGGATGATTTTTTTTTGCAGGCAGAAGCAGATAAGTTGTTTTTATATTTTTTATTGCCGCAGGCCTTCCATAAGAATATTTATAGGCATTCTTTCTCCAGACAGTTTTAATAAATAATGCCGTATATTTATTTAAAACAAACCCCTTAGGTTTCAGTACGGCTATATGATCACCTGTAGAAAACTCATAATCATGATAAAAACAAAGTCCGGAAAGCGTTGTTTCTATGGTCAATACAGATGAACTATTATTTTTACAGTTATAGAATCCGGACAAGCCATTATTTTTTTCAGTTCTGGTAATATACGGATAATCTCTGCATCCATATATTGAATTAAGTTCCTCAATAGAAACAGCAGGAGACCCTGCAACATCAAATAAAATGCCGATTTCAAATTCTTTCCATTTGGAAGTATTCATTTGTCATCCTTACTAAAATAAGAACTCAACACTGCCAGCAATTCTGCTTCAGATAAATCATCTTTAAATAAAATCCCAATATCCTTTTTTGCTTCAAAAATCATATAATCTGATATTGACTTAACAAAATCAGCTTCGGAGAGAGAAGAGTAGTCGGTTTTTGAATGGGCATATATGGTCCACTCATCATTTTTTTTAATTTTTGTCTTAACTAATGTTATATCATCAGCTATGGAAAGAGTGGTCAAGGAATTAAGTAAATCCTGCTCTGCCTTGCTCCATTTGTTATAAATATCAGTTCTTCCTTTATTTTTTGATAACACAAATCCGTCATCCCTTAAATCGTAAAAAGTAACTTCATCCTTTTCATAATCAAATGACCTGTTTGTCTCAAAGACGGCAATAGCTGTATGAGTTGAAGCATTAGGCTGAAATAGATCAACCGGCATATTTATAACAGTTTTAAGAGTATGCTTTTTTAAAATTGATTCGCGAATATCATTATCTTTAAAATAAGTTGAAAGAGGAGCAATAATAACACCATACCTTGAGCAGTTGTCAAGCAATTTTATTAAAAATGTAATTTCTTTTGGTGTCGGATCAGACTTATTTTCCTTGCCGCTGTATGGAGGATTAATAAAACCAACTGTTGCCTTAAATTTATCTAATTCATCTTGAGCTTTCGGATTATTAATTGAATCATAGTTATGTATTGAAGATTTCCCATCCCCTCTAAACAACATATTTGATACGGCACAAATATACATTGTCGGATTTATTTCAAAACCCAATAGCTGTTTTTCTTTTACATTATCTATTGCTTTCATTTTATCTGTTCTGCCGCTTTTATTGATTTTTTTAATCAAAGCATTCATGCCGGCAATTAGAAAAGCTCCGGTTCCACAGCATAAATCTACAATTCTATCATCATCTTTTAAAGGAATTATTTTTGTAAACAATGCGGCAATATGTCTTGGCGTTAGAACTATTCCTTTTTTTACGTTTGATACACCTGCATATTTTAAAAATTCTTCATAAAATTTTCCTAGAATATCATAATTAGAATTCGTGGAAAAGCGTTTACTAAATAAAGGTATTACATTGGTTTCAAGTTCAATCAGAATATTTTTAAGAATATCACTGTTTCTTAAAATTTGATCTGTTTTCAAAAATGCAAGCTCTGTAAACAAAGTTTCCAGTTTTTCAGAAAGAATCCCTTCTACATCAAGAACACTGTTAACAGTATCAAAAATATTAGTAATAATGGTTTGTGCTGAATATGTCTTATAATGATCAGGAAAATCATTGAGATAATTAGATTTATTCTTTTTTACTTTATGTAAACAAATCATTAAAGCAGAAAGCAAAACAGGTCTCTTTTGTGAATCAATAGAACGAAGCAAATTATTTATTTTTACACTTGACGCACTGACAGAACTTACTGCTTTTTCTTCATCAATAGAATTAAACAATGCCAAAAATTGTTCTTCCGTCATAAAATTTGAAACTTGCGGCAGCAAGAGTATCTTTTCACTTTTACAATCGACTGTATAACAGCTGAATTTATGCTGATAATCCAATGATAAGTCTCCGCTGGCTGCTATTCCTAAAATTTTCCAGTTATCAAAATAATGCTTTAATTTTTGGGGCAGTTGAGAATTAGTAAACCGTTCCAAATACCACTTTATACCACTTACAGCTCCTTTCTTCTTGTCGGGATTATCATGATCTTTTATTGACCTCTTTTCTTCAACTAATATGAGAAGTTTTTCATGAGTGTTAATATATATGCGGTCTGGATATCCAGTTTTTCCATTGCCTTGTTTTGATGCAGTCGATAAAACAGTTTTTATTTCCTCTTTGATTTTTGAAGATGAATCATCCCAATCTGCAACACTATATCCAAGATTCTGTAATTTTTCAGTAACACTCGGACTTATGTTTTTATCTTTTCTAGGCACCATTAATCTCCAAAAATTATTCTTTTTGCAAAGATTACATAATTTATTGTATTCCAAGTCAATAATATCTACTTATTAATTGATTTTTCTATATGTATTTTAAAATCTCATTCGTGTCAAGACAGCCTTTGCGCACTATAACGTAAGGGAATTTTACCATATCTATTACAGTAGACTCAAAAGAAAAATTACATTTTCCACCGTCCACTATAATGTCGACTGTTCCGTCAAACCACAGCGCTTCTTCAAAAGTTTTAGCGCTTTTTTTATTTGAAATGTTTGCCGAAGTGGTCATAACAGGACTGCCGGTTTCTTTTAAAAATTTTAGCATGAAGTCATCATCCGGTATTCTGATACCGAGATTGTCTCTCCCTCCGGAAAGAATTTTGCCCGCCTGCGTCGTAGAAAAAATCAAAGTAAGCCTTCCAGGCCAAAACTTTTCAGCTATTGTTAAAGCTTTGTCAGGTATTTCGACAAGAATTTTTGCACTTTCAATATCCGTAGTCATCGCCACCAAAGGCTTTCTAAAACTTCTGCCTTTGATTTTATATATCATTTTCTGCGCTTCAATATTAAAAGCGTCAACGGCAAAACCATAAACAGTTTCCGTAGGCACAATGGCAATGCCGCCAGTTTTTATAATTTCTGCTGCTTTTTTATGCGCTTTTTTGTTTTTTGCAGGTATTTTTATTGTATTTTTATTATTCATGCTTTTTTCCGCAAGAGATCAACTGCGGTAATCGCCGTTAATCTTTACATAATCGTACGAAAAGTCGCATGTATAATATTTCGAACTTTCTTTTCCCGCTTTTAAATCTATTACTATTTTAATCTCTTTTTTGAGCAATGCTTTTTTTGCTTTACTTTCAGAAAAATTTACTGCCATTCCGTTTTTTGAAGTTAAAATCCCGCACATATAAATATCCATTTTTTGGGGATTAAAATTCACTCCTGATCTTCCGACTGCCGCCGCGACTCTTCCCCAGTTTGCATCTGCACCGAAAATTGCTGTTTTGAACAGAGGAGAAATAGCTACCGTCGAAGCTATCGCTTTGGCATTATTTTTGGTTTTAGCATTGCACACTTCTATCTCGATAAATTTTGTCGCCCCTTCGCCGTCTTTTGCAATCTGTTTTGCAAGCGATAAAGTTACCGCGTCTAAAGCTGTGGAAAATTCTTTTAAATCTGCACGCGACAGTTTTTTCGTTTTGCTTTGGCCGTTTGCAAGAATTATCAAAGTATCGTTCGTAGAAGTATCGCCGTCAACACTGACGCAGTTATACGATTTATCCGCTGAAGATTCCAAAAGCTTTTGCAGAGTTTCTGCCTCTATCTCGGCATCGGTAAGTATAAAAGAAAGCATTGTGGCATGAAGTCCCCGCATGTTCGGATGAATCATTCCAGCGCCTTTTGCACAACCCCATACCGAAATTTCTCCGCCGGCAGTTTTGACTTTTTTGAATGCCGTTTTTATGAAAGTATCTGTTGTCATTATCGCTGAAACTGAATCATCCTTGTTTTTCTTTGAAGTTCCGACGGCATTTTTAAGCTTTTTTATGCCGCTTCTGAAAGCGTCCATATTTAAATGCTGTCCGATAACGCCGGTTGAAGCACACAACACAGAATTTTTTGAAAGATTAAACTCTTTTTCAATTTCAGAACAAACAGTCAAGGCATCAGTTCTGCCTTTAATTCCCGTGCATGCATTCGCACAACCAGAATTTACGATAATTGCAGAAATTCTGCCGCCTTTTTTCATTTTCTCGATATCGACAATAACTGGAGCGGCTTTCGTAACGCTTTTGGTAAACATTCCCGCAGCGGACGCAGGTACGCAAGAAATAAATAAAGCCAAATCTTTTTTGCCTTCTTTTTTATGCAGCCCACAACGGACGCCGCCGGCTTTAAACCCTTTTGGAAACATCTTTCTTTTCTCCCGCAAACATAGTTTCGAATATTGCTCCTTTTTATTTTAATCCAAAAAAATGGAGTATTTTTTCTTTATAACTTAGCACAGTTTGTTTTACTACGTTGAATACTTTTCTTTCCGCGGCAATTCTTTCGGCTTCGGCGGCTTTCTCGGCTGCAAGTCTTGCAGCTTCTGCTGCGGCTTTTGCTTCTGCTGCGGCTTTTGCTTCGGCGGCCAATTTCGCCACTTCGGCCTCAGCCGCTTCTTTTGCTTTTCTTTCGGCATCAGCGGCAGCTTGCTTTTTAGCCGCGGCGGCGGACTTTCTCTTAGCATCGGCCGCTTTTACCTGTTCAATAAGTTTTTGTTTTGCCGAAGCGATTAGTTCATCGACTTTTGCGCCTTTATATGTCGTTTCTTTCGAGGCTTCAAACCATTTTATCGATTTCTCATAATCGCGTTTAATTTTATCGTTTCCATTATAATAAAGATTTCCGAGAGTATACTGTGCCCTGCCATAACCGTTTTCGGCGGATTTGTTGAGCCATTTTAAAGCGTTTTCCGTATCTTTTTTATAGGTATAAACCATGCTGAGCTCATATTGCGCACCCCTGTCACCTCTTTCGGCATCGGCTTTCAAATCGGCAACGTCTTCTGGCGAGTTAGGATTTACCGCTTTTTTTTGTGCAAAAGTAAAACTTGAAAACAACAAACAAAGAATAATTGCAGTGAAAAAATTTTTTTTCATTTTTTTTCCTTTTATTTTTTTAACTTGTCTTTTGTCTTTGCTAAACTTCCAAGATTGCTGCCTTCTAATCTTCTGCTGTTAGTTACACCAACCCTTCTGTTTCTGATAAATTGAACATTATATTCATGTTCTGCACCGCTTGTCCGCTTGCGCCTTTAACAAGGTTGTCTATTACGGAAATTATTATAAGAGTGCCGGTTCTTTCATCGATTTTTAACGATATTTCGCAGAGATTTGTATTTTCTACATCTTTTATGCCTGGCATTTTACCTTCATCAAAAATTTTAACAAAAGGCTTTCCTTCATAAAATTTTTTGTATGCGCCAATGATCTCTGTAGTTTTAGTATCTTTTTTAAGTCTTACATAAATCGTCGAAAGCATTCCTCTTTCTACGGGAATAATATGCGGAGTGAAAATAAGCGTTATGTTTTCTCCGGACAACTTTGCAAGTTCCTGCTCTATTTCAGGTATATGCCTGTGGCTTCCAGCTATTTTATAAGCTCTAAAATTTGGATGTTCATTTGCAAAATATTCCTGCGAAGCTTTTCTCCCTGCTCCAGAAATTCCGCTTTTAGCATCGACAATCATTCCTTTTAAATCAACAAAACCGTTTTTTACCGCAGGCGCACAACCTAAAAGAATGCTGGTAGGGTAACATCCGGGATTGGCGACGATGGACGCATTTTTTATACGAGCTTCATTCAGCTCCGACAGTCCATAAACAGCTTTTGCAATATAATCTTTTGCCGTATGAGCCACTTTATACCATTTTTCATAAACCACAGCATCGTTTATCCTGAAATCCGCAGACAAATCTATGACTTTGATTCCCGCATCCGCAAGTTTAGGCACAATTTCAAAAGCTACGGCATGAGGCAATGCAAGAAATACCACATCGCTGCCATCTTTAATTTTATTTATATCTAAAGCTTCGACTTTCAAATTTAGACCTGCAAAATGCGGATAAACATCTTTTAAATCTCTCGCTGCAGAAGAATTCCTACCATAAAGACCGCATATGCTAGCATGTGGATGCTTTGAAAGGATTTTTAAAAGTTCTTCTCCTGTATAACCCGTTATCCCTACAATTGAAACTCTAATCATATTTCTTCTCCGCTTTGAATTCTTTATTATTTGAATTTTCCGGATAAATCAGTACGGTAAATTCACCCCGCAGACTTTGTCTGTTTTTTATGTTTTCGAACACTTCTTTAATACTTCCTCTTATAAACTCTTCAAACTTTTTTGTCAGCTCCCTTGCAAGACACATATCGGCTTTTTCACCAAAAAGTTCAAGACAGTTCTCAACGGTTTTCAAAATTCTGTGAGGAGATTCGTAAAAAACTATAGTTTTGCCAAGCGAAGAACACAGCGCAAGTTCCTTTTTTATCTTACCTGCCTTTCTTTTTAAAAACCCGCAAAAAACGAATCCATCTGAAGGCAGACCGGAGCCTACCAAAGCTGTTATCACGGCACTTGCTCCGGGCAGAACTTCGATTTTTATATTTTTGTCTAATGCTTCTTTTATGAGCATATAACCCGGGTCAGAAACTGCAGGTGTTCCGCCATCAGAAACAAGAGCTACGTTTTTCCCGTTGATAAGCTTATCCGCAATTTGTGGCAGGCGGCAATGCTGATTATAGGAATAAAAACTTATAAGTGGTTTTGATATTTCAAAATGCGTAAGAAGTTTCAAACTCTGTCTGGTATCTTCACAGGCAATTAAATCACATTCTTTAAGAACTCTTAAAGCTCTTAATGTTATATCTTCAAGATTTCCTATAGGTGTTGGAACTATATACAGAGTACCGCTCATAATTATTAAAAACCGGCAATCCATCTTTAAAAAAATGGATTTGCTTATTATATTAAAATTCTCTCTTGCCGCTACTTATATATCCTACGGTAATTTATGTGCGGGAAAATATTGTTTTTGTTTTCTAGATCGTTAAGATAAAATTCGTCAATCGAATTGCCAGTTATCTGCCCATAAAGATTTGTGAAATTCACGATATGATCTCTGGTGCGTTTTTGCGCATATTCAACCATCGTTCCAGTGGTCATGATAAAAGCCCAGTCCGAAGATTGAGCAAGAAGAAGTTCCCTTGCCGACTGATTTAAAGCCCTTTCAAGAACATCTGAAGCATTCGGAAATCTTTCTGTAAGTTCGACCATTCTTTCCGCGGCTTTATGTAGATGTCTGTAAATATAATCGTTGGATTCATTCAGCCAGACCTCATAATAGCCTTTGTCACCCCAAGACGAAGCAGCAGGCGTAAGAATCTGGTTAACCGGAAACTTTTCTAAATATTCAATCGGAGTAATCGGTTTTATTATATTTTGATCATAATGCATTTTTCTGAAAAGAAAATTTATAAAGTCAGGACCTTCAAACCACCAATGGCCGAAAAGTTCTGCATCATACATTGAAGTGACAAGCGGCGGCCTTCCCAAAATTTCCGCAAGATATTCAGCCTGTTTTATTCTATTAAAAAGAAAATTTCCGGCATGTTCTGCCGCCTTATTTTTTGCCTGTTGCGGATTATAAGGCTGCTTGTCGCTGAGCGAAACTTTGCCGGTAATTCTGTGATATTTTATGCCTATATTTCTTCTTATTCCATCTGAATGTAGATAAGGTTTTATGTATTCATATTCCAAATCGTAACCCAAATCCCTGTAAAATTCTCTGTAATCCGGATCTCCTGGATAACCGGATTCGGCGCTCCATACCTGATGAGCTGTTTCCATATCTCTTGAAAACGCCGCTACGCCGCTCGGACAATAAGCAGGAGCAAAAACTCCGAATTTTGGACGCGGCGTTCCGTAAAGTATTCCGTGAGCTTCAAGAAAAAAGAATTTTATGTCTTCTTCTTTCAAAATTTTGTCTATTCCAGGATAGTAAGCACATTCGGCGAGCCAAATTCCACGCGGAACGCGGCCGAAATGCCTTGCATAATCGTCAACAGCAACTCTTATCTGCGCCCTTTGAGCTTTTTCATTATCCATAAGCGGAATAAAACCATGCGTCGCACAGCAAGTTATGATTTCTATCTTTCCCATATCCTGCATATTTTTAAAACCCGTCAGAATATTGCCGTTATATTTTTCCCAAAGCCTTCTGCATTCTTTAAAATGTGCGTCATACATCAGCGCCACAGGATGAAATTCTGGCAAAGCTTTTGTGCGATGCAATTCTTTTTCTGCAAACTCTATATGTTTATTTAACCTTTCATAATATCTGGACTGAAGCAAAGAATCCGCAAGCATGTTGGCAAGAGGAGGAGTGATTGTCATTGTAAGACGGAAGTCAATGCCATCCTCGACAAGCTTTTCAAAAACCGACAATAAAGGGAGATAAGTTTCCGAAACGGCTTCGTAAAACCAGTCTTCTTCTAAAAAATCGGGATATTCCGGATGTCTGACATATGGAAGGTGAGCATGCAACTGTAAGCACCAATATCCTCTAGGATCCATCACATACCCCCCCCGTATCGCAATCTATTTGGTTTTTTTACACATTTTAAACGTAATATGATTTTTCATTGTCCCAGATGAAGATATTGCTTCTATAGGGCAGCCTTGCTATCCATCAGGAAGATAAAATCTTAAAGAAAACAAACCGTCGACAGCAAGAGGTACATTTTTCCCTGAACAATAAGAGAAGCATCGGGTTACACAGCTCCATAAATATCATCTCTCGCTATCGGTTTTAAGTTAGAAGTTTTTTTCTTTTACATCCACGGTTTTTACAAAAGGGAACTCTCCACTTTTAAAAGAAGAACTGGCTCCTTCAGGCATTCCGCTTGCGGAAAGTTTCGTAAGTTCTTCCCAGCGTTCTCTCATAAGTTTTACTAAATCATATGAACTTTGTCCGATATGTCTCGCTCCGGAAATTTTGAGAAGTCTTTCAAATTCAACATGTAAAAGCGCCCACTGTTCATCAGTAACGCTTGAAATACCATGTCTTGGCATAGCTGTCGAATTTGTTCTCGCAACGGTGATAAATTCACCGTTTTTAAGAATATACCCTACATCTGCACACCATGAACAGTTAAACTCTCCGACGTTTACATACCAACTCAAAGCATTTGGATTAACTGAAATATCAAACGATTTATTAGCATTTCTCCCGTCAAAGTTTACATTAGTGACATCATATACTCTTATTGTAAGGTTGGAAGGATCGAAGTTTTGTCCGTATTTATTTTTGATTTCTTCTATTGTATTAGCACTGATTTCCCAATAAATATATATCCATATCGCATCCCTAGGAAGCATAACCGCCTTCGTGTCTCCGTAATTGGAAGGAAGTCCCGATTTATTTACCCTGCTGCTTTTGTCTATGCCTTGTATTTTAGAGCTTAAATTTTCGCTCATGGTATATTTCTCCAATCTTTTATATTTACTAATAATGCTGAAATTTCGTATTGATTTTATATTTTTTAATAGTTTAAGTCAATTCTTTTTTTTGACAAATTTTTTAAAATTTAGTTACAATTAGTTCATGAATGAAGAAAATCTGTCAATTCTAAAATTATTTTTGGCGGCAGATATAGGAACTGTTCGCCTTTTTAAACTCTTAGAAAAATTTGGCAAAGCAGAAAACGTTTTTAAAGCAAAAAAAGACGATATTATCAACATTGCCGGCATAGGCGAAAAGACTGCGGAGTCGATTATTGAAATAAAAAATTCCGGAAGAGCCGAAAAAGAGCTTGCAATGGCAAGAAGCAATAACATTGATATGGTAATATTTACCGAAGAAAATTATCCCGAACCGCTGAAACATTATGCGGATATGCCTTTAATATTATATGTTAAAGGCGATATTATCAATAAAGATTATGTTTCGCTTTCCATAGTAGGTTCAAGAAAGGTTACAAATTATGGCAGAACAGTAACAGCAGATTTTGCTGGTTATTTTGCCAGAAAAGGCATTACCATAGTTTCAGGACTTGCAAGGGGAATCGATACTTGCGCGCATATGGCGGCAATTCAAAACAAAGGAAGAACCATAGCCGTTTTAGGTAATGGACTTATGGTAAATTATCCGCCAGAAAATATGATTTTGCAGGCTAAAATACCAGAAAATGGAGCCGTTATAAGCGAATATCCACTTACAAAACAGCCCGACAAAAGTACTTTTCCAAGAAGAAATAGAATAGTGGCAGCTTTTTCAAAAGCAACGCTTGTAGTAGAAGCGGGCATGCAGAGCGGGGCTCTTATCACGGCAAGATGTTGCGCAGAGTATGGCAAAGACGTTTTTGCAGTACCCGGCAGCATTTACTGCGATTTTTCTAAAGGAACACATATGCTGATAAAAGAGGGCGCCGCATTAGTTTTAAGCCCCGAAGATATGTCTGAGCAAACGACTTATTTCAACATAATATCTGAAGAATGCGCGGAACGTCGTCCAGAATTTTCCGATATGCTCAATGAAGCCGAACAGACGGTTTTGGATTTAATATCAAAAAACGACGCAGGGCTACATATGGATGAAATTTCACAGAATCTGAGTATTGAAATTTCAAACGTAGCACCCATAATTTTAAAACTTGAAATTAACGGTTTGATAAAATCAATGCCGGGACAGTTATACGTTAAAATAAGATAAAAAGGATTATCAAAAAATGACAAAGTATCTTGTTATAGTCGAATCTCCAGCTAAAGAAAAAACCATATCAAAAATATTGGGCAGAGATTTTATTGTGAAAAGTTCTTATGGGCATATAAGAGATTTGCCGAAAAGTAAATTCGGCATAGACATAGAACGCGATTTTGAACCCACATATACCAATATGGCAAAAGCAAAAAAGATTATCGCAGACTTAAAGAAGAGTGCTGAAAATTCGGATAAAATTTATCTTGCAACCGATTTCGACAGAGAAGGTGAAGCCATTGCATGGCATTTAAAAGAAGCTTTGGGTTTGAAAGATTCAAAAACTGCCAGAATAACTTTTCACGAAATCACTCCAGAAGCTATAAAAGAATCACTAAAAAAGCCAAGAATCATCGACATGGGACTTGTGGACAGCCAGCAGGCGAGAAGAATACTCGACAGGCTTGTAGGTTATAAACTTTCCCCTCTTTTATGGAAAAAAATAAAAATCGGACTTTCCGCGGGAAGAGTTCAGTCCGTGGCAGTTATGATTATTTGCGACAGAGAAGAAGAAATCAAAAATTTTGTCCCTATAGAATATTGGAGTATTGAAGCCGAACTTGCAAAAAAAGAAAAAGACTTATCGGCTTTTAAGGCTTCTCTCATCTCGAAAAACGGCATAAAATTCGAAAAGTTTTCAATAAAAGACAAAACTCAGTCTGATGACATTTTAAAAGAGCTTGAAGGTGCTGTGTATGTTGTACAAACCACGGAGACAAAACAGCGCAGACGTTGCCCATACGCTCCTTATATGACTTCAACCATGCAACAGGATGCTTCGAGAAGGCTCGGCTTTTCCGCTTCGAAAACTATGATGATAGCACAGAAATTGTATGAAGGCATCAACGTTGGAGATTCTTCTTCTTCGGGTTTGATAACCTATATGAGAACCGATTCTCTAAACGTAGCAAAAAGTGTTCAACAGCAGACGCTTAAATTTCTGGCTGAACAATATGGAGCAGATTTCGTTCCACAAACTCCAAGATTTTACAAAACGAAATCAAAAGGAGCACAGGAAGCTCACGAAGCGATAAGACCGACTTCTCCGCACAAAATTCCACAATCGATAAAACAATATTTGTCTAATGACGAGTTCAAACTTTACGACTTGATATGGAAAAGATTTGCCGCCAGCCAAATGGCCGACGCCGTTTATAATACGGTAAGTGCAGATATATCGGCAAAAGATTATATTTTTAGAGCGTCAGGCAGCACTCTTATTTTTGAGGGTTTTTTGAAAGTTTACAATATAGATGATACGGAAAAAGACGCGAAACTTCCGCAGTTAAACGATGGTGAAATTTTGGATTTAAAAGCGCTTATTCCGCAACAGCATTTCACGGAACCGCCACCGCGCTACAATGAAGCCAGTCTGATAAAAGCGCTGGAAGAACACGGAATAGGAAGGCCTTCGACATATGCGCCGACAATTAAAACTATTTTAGACAGATTATATGTGCGTTTTGAAGGCAAAAAGTTTGTGCCAACGAATTTAGGCATAGTCGTAAATAATGTGTTGAAAAAACATTTTGGAAACATAGTAAACGTCGAATTTACTGCTGAAGTCGAAGAAAAATTTGATGCTATAGCATCCGACAAAACTCAATGGCGCAACGTAATAAGAGATTTTTACAAACCGTTTGAAATGGATTTGGTACAGGCGGAAAAAAATCTTGAAAGGCAAAAAATCGAGCCTCAAAAATCCGATGAAATATGTCCGAACTGTGGCAAACCTATGGTTATAAGAGACTCTAAAAACGGACAGTTTTTAGGCTGTTCCGGTTATCCTGAATGTAAAACTGCGATGCCGCTTGGGAAAGACGGAAAAACCGCTGCAGAACCCGAAGAAACAGATATGACATGCGACAAATGTGGAAGCATTTTGATTAAGAAAACGGGCTTCAGAGGAAAATCGTATTTGACATGCAAAAATCGGGAATGCAAATCTATATACTATATAGACAAAAACGGGAATAAAATTTTAAAGCCCGAACCGGAAAAAACCGATATTAAATGCGAAAAGTGCGGTTCAATAATGCTTAAGAGAGTAGGAAAAAGAGGACCGTTTCTTACGTGTTCGGCGTTCCCAAAGTGCAGGAACTTACAATGGATAAAACAAGAAAAACCTGTGAAAACAGCCAAGAAGAAAATGAAAAAAGTTATGAAAACGGCGACAAAAACTTCGGCTGGCAAAAGCAAGAGCATATAATTTCGTTCAAAAAGTATCTCAAAGCGGAAAGAAATTTTTCGGCACATACTTTAAGAGCTTATATAACAGACATTTTGGATTTTGCATCTTATTGTCGGGATAAATCGCTGGAATTTGCTCAAACGGACAAATATTCAATGCGCGAATATCTTGGGCTGCTTAATCAAAAAAAATTGAGCAAAGCCACTCTCATGAGGAAATTTGCTGTATTGCGCACCTTTTACAAATTTTTGATAATAAACAATGCTATAGAAAAAAATCCTCTTGAAGATATGTCCGGACCAAAAAAAGAGAAGAAAGTTCCTGAATTTCTTACCGAAGAAGAAATGCACAGCCTTTTTAGTTTGCCCGGCATGAAACTGCGCGACAAAACGATGATAGAAATGCTCTATTCATGCGGACTGAGAATTGAAGAGCTTATGAGCCTTGACATAAAAAACATAGATTTTTTCGGTAATACCGTAACTGTGCGCGGAAAAGGCAACAAAGAAAGAGTTGTTCCTGCTGGGGACAAATGTCTTGCCAGTATGTCGGATTATATTAAAGAGCGGCAGGCTTTGGGACTTGCTTGCGGCATACATTCCCCTGCTTTTCTCGGATACGGAGGAAAAAGACTTGGACAAAGAAGTGCAAGAAGAGCGCTTCACAGATGGTTTATGTTCGCGGGACTTAAAAAAAAAGTAAGTCCTCATACTTTAAGACATACTTTTGCGACGCATATTTTAGACAGAGGCTGCGACCTGCGCAGCGTTCAGAAAATGCTGGGACACAAAAATCTTTCGACAACGCAGGTTTATACGCATGTAACAATAGAAAGTTTAAGAAAGGTTTACGAAAAATCTCATCCGCGAGCAAAATAAATTCAAATGAAAGACAAAGATAATGTAATGCTTTTGATGGAAGAAACGGGCTGCGATCAGGGAGAAGCAGAACTCGCGCTGATACTTTCTGATAACGATTTGGAGAAATCAATAACAAAAATCAGTATTCTTCTTAAATTCATTACCGCTTTTAAAATCAAATTAATCTTCCCTCAGGATAATATTTATGGGCTTATGCACGTTGCCGTAAACATGAAAAACGCTGAAATTCTTCGTTTCAGTATGGTCGTTTCATATAATCCATCAGTTTACGAAAATTCGGCTTCGATGGATTGGTTTTCTTTTGAAAAAGCGATTTTTTCATGCCGTCTCGACGCCGGCGCGATGGAAGATTATACCCAAAGAGTAGAAGAAAAACTAAAAAATCACATAGCCAAAGAATTAAAACAAGTTCCCGTAATTTCAAAAGATGAAATTTCAAAAATCATATCTTTATTTTTTAATCCTATAATAGTCAAAATTGAAATTATAAGCGAGGAGTTAAACCTATCACAATTTAAAAAGCTGCCAGATTACAATAAAATACAAAATGAAACCTCTTTTACAGGCTATGATTTGGGATTTGTACGGCTCGATGTTGAAATACTAAAAGATTTAAACGGCAAACCCGCAGAAAAGCTGTCCAAAGGTGACGTTGTTTTGTCAATGATAACCGATGAAAGAGACATAGCGCATTATCTTGCGCACCTAATCGGAGGAAGAAAAGACGGAAACATGATTCCTCTTCCTGCAACGATAAAAAAAATTACGGTAAAAAATGAAGATTTTGAAATATATTTGAGTTATGCACCTTCAATAACAGGCGTAGCGAAAATAAACGGTAAAACGCTTCTGAAAGTCCTTACAAAAAATCGTTCTCTTTGGAGAAGAATAATACCGTGGTAAGCGCATTTGTAAAAAAATCTAAAAGCTGAGTAACAGTGGAAGTGTCAGAAGCTTAGATTCAGAAGTTTTTTGCATTTTTAACTTATCGTCCGTTAGGAACGGATAAAGTTTGTGCGCTCGCGTTTAGGTTCAGGTGGTGGGATTTTTATTCCAGCTTTTTTACCGGCTTCAAAACATTTTAACATCCATGCCATATTTCTTCCCAAAACGCGCATTACCTGCATTCCTTCCAAATCTTTTAAAACGTCTGACGGCGCATTACCGTGCACCATGTTCCAATATTGAGAAGAAACAACTGGCATTGAAGATATGGCAAAATATTTATTAAGCTGGTCTAAAGTTGCAGTAGTTCCAGCGCGTCTTGCACAAACTATAGAAGCACCTGGCTTATACGCAAACGCTCCGGAAGAAGCGTAAAACATTCTGTCTAAAAAAGAACTTATCGTTCCCGAAGCCGAAGCATAATGCACTGGAGAACCAATGATAAGCCCGTCAATTTCATCAGCCTTTTTAAGAACTTCATTTACACCGTCATTAAAAATGCAACGTCTTGAACCGTCTAAACATTTTCCGCATGCCGTACAGCCCTGCACTGCTTTATTTCCTATATGAAAAATTTCGGTTTCTATTGCTTCTACATTTAAAGTTTTGGCAATTTCGGCAAGAGCAGTGTATGTGCAGCCCTTTTCTCTGGGACTTCCGTTAATAAGCAGTACCTTCATTTTATCCCCCCGGATAAGTCTTTGCAGACGTCAAATTAAAGCGACAAAACACAGTTAGCTCACGCCGAAAACCTGCGCTTGTCGACTACAATCTTCAAAGGCAGGCATGCTTTAGAATCGCCTCTGTCTGTCTTTATAACATGTCAGCCGCTAGGCCTTTTCTTTGGCTTTAATTTTTTTCCATATGATTTCTATGTCTTTTGTAGTTTTTACTTTATAATTTCCGAACACATGAGGGTGCCTGCGTATTAGTTTTTTGTTGAGTGTGCTTATCACACTTGCAATGTCAAACTGTTTGTTTTCTTTTCCTATCTGCGCATGAAAAACCACCTGAAGTAAAACGTCGCCTATTTCTTCTTCAAGATTTTTCATATCTTTTTTCTTTACGGCATTTTTCAATTCTTTTGATTCTTCAATAAAATATTTAACTAAAGATTCGTGCGTCTGTTGCCTGTCCCACAAACAGCCTGTCGGAGAACGCAGTTTTTCCATAATATTTACAAGCTTTTCAAACTCTTTCAGATACTTTTTCATGTTTTATCCTTTTAATGCACTATGGGTTTTGAAAATATGTTCATTATCAAAACTCCGATAAGTATAAACACGATTCCTATCAAAGATGGCAAAAGAAAATAAAACAAAACGCCGTAAAAAATAAAAAAGCTAGTTTTTCGTTTTCCCTCTTTAAGATTTTTCAGTAACTCCTGTCAAAAGAACGATACTGTACAGCTTCGGCTATATGCGCAGTTTTAATGTTCGGACTTTCTTCCAAATCGGCAATTGTTCTGGCGACTTTTAAAATTCTGTCATACGCTCTTGCCGACAAGCCCAGTTTTTCTATGGCATTTTTTAAAATATTTTTGGTTCCACCATCAAGAATACAGTGTTTTTTTATCTCTTTTACACCCATCTGTGAATTCGAATGTATTTTTGTATTCTTAAATCTTTCAAACTGTATTTTTCTTGCTTTACAGACGCGCTCTTTTATTTTTGCGGAACTCTCTGAAGCAATCGACGGCTCGGTAAGTTCCGAAACTTTTAAAGACGGAACTTCAATATGAATGTCTATTCTGTCCATCAAAGGACCAGAAATTTTATTTTTATATTTTTGTATCTGATAGGGATTGCAAATACATTGTTTTTCTTTATGTCCGAGATTTCCGCACGGGCATGGATTCATTGCAGCAACAAGCATAAAGGACGCGGGAAAAATTATGCTATTTTTTGCGCGCGATACCGTCACGCATTTATCTTCCAAAGGCTGTCTTAAAACTTCCAGAGCGTCCCTTCTGAATTCTGCAAATTCATCTAAAAATAAAATTCCGTTATGCGCAAGGCTTACTTCGCCGGGTTTTGGATAACTTCCTCCGCCCGCAAGAGCTACGGCGGAAACAGTATGATGAGGGCTTCGGAAAGTTCTCCGTTTTATAAGTCCTCCACAAAAAGAGTGACCCGAAGCCGACCATATTTTTGTCGTTTCGATGGATTCCTCAAAAGACATCGGCGGCAAAATGCCGGGTATTCTTTTTGCTATCATAGTTTTTCCAGAACCCGGAGGTCCGGACATTATCATATTATGGCTTCCTGCTGCGGCAATTTCCGCAGCTCTCTTTGCCGCAAACTGTCCCTTTATATCGGAAAAGTCGTATTCCCAAAAAATGCAATCTTCTTCATTCGGATTTGTTTCGCATTTAAATGGATTCGTTTTCAGTTCTCCGTTTAAAAATTTTACAGTCTCTAAAAGAGTTTTAAAAGGATAGACATTTACGGCTGCCGCAACGGCGGCTTCTTCCCTATTTTCGAAAGGAACTATAAAATTTTCTATTTTATGTTTTTTTAAGCTTAAAGAAATCGGCAGGATTCCACTTACACTTCTTATTTTTCCATCAAGAGCGAGCTCTCCTGCTGCACAGAATTTAAGAAGATTTTCTTTTTTGATTTTTCCGATCGAAGCCAGAATGCCAAGTGCTATGGGAAGGTCAAAAGCTCCACCTTCTTTTTTTATGTCGGCAGGCGCAAGATTTACGGTAATTTTTTTAGCGGGAAAATCAAAACCGGAATTTTTTAGCGCGGCAACTACTCTGTCTCTGGACTCTTTTACGGCAGCATCCGGCAATCCGACAATCGAAAAAAACGGCATGCCAGAAGAAATGTAAATTTCAGCTTCGACAATATTTGCGTCTATGCCATTTATTGCAGCCGAATATATAAACGAAATCATTTTTTCCCACTTGTATTTTAATATTATATATTATATAACAATTTCATAACATTTTGCCTGAAAATTTGGGCAAAAAGTGCTAAAGGAGGATTATGATGAAAAAATTATTGACTCTGTTTTGTTTTATGTGCTTATTGTCTGCGACGGTTTTTGCTAAAATAAACGACGATCAAGAATTTATAATAAAAGCCGGCATTCAGCCCCAGTCATCAGCGGCTCTGGGAGGCGAAAGTTATGACACAAATATCGGCATCAGCGCAGGCTTTGAATATTTTAAATATTTCGGCAGCATTGCCGCAGTGGGAATGGGTGCGGTTTACGATTTACCAAGAAACTTTAAAGATGATAATCTTAGCGGAAATATAAGTTTTGTGCCGATGTATGTTGGAGTTAAAGTGCGCACGCCTCTTGAAGGTCTCAACAACAATTTTGCTTTTTTGTCCGGAAGGCTCGGGTACGGAGCCTTTATATATAACGATATAGACATGATAAAATCTTCTTCAGGAGGAATTTATTACGCCGTAGGCTTAGGTGTAAGCATAAGCTATCTTGTTCTTGAAGCGGTATACGGGGTAAGCAATTACAGCTATAAAACAGGACAAGGGGTAACAAGTAAAAATTATGACGACAAGTATTCCACAATTTCGGTTTATATAGGATTTAAATTCGAATAGTTAAACGCGATATTTTAAAAAGCAGAAGATTTCATGTCTTCTGCTTTTTTTATTTTTGTATGGCTATTTTTTGAACTTTCTTTTTAGCTGACGGAATGTCTATGGTTAAAAAATAAATTCCAGGAGCTATTTGCATACCGGATTGATTTTTAAGATTCCACTCTATTGTCATTCGCCCGTTTTTAGATTTTAAATCTTCCACATTGAAAGATTTGACAAATTCCCCAGTTACGGTGTAAACGTTTAAGTTTATCAATGAGGTATTGTACGGAAGATTCGTAATATTTATGCGTCCGTTTTTACTTATGCTTACGGGGTTTGGATAACAAACAATATTTCCTACAGCATCGGTATTTCCACTCGGTATGTCAACCATGTCAAGAACCAGTTTGCCCCTGCCATAAATATTGTCCGGAGACGAAGCTATCTGTCTATAATAAGAAAGAACTTTTTCTTTCAACTGTCCCGCGCTCAATGTTCTGTCAAGAGAAAGCAATAAAGCGGCGGATGCCGCAATATGTGGAGTTGCGGCGGAAGTACCGTCAAACCCGCGTGTTCCATATGTATATGTAGTGACGCGTGTTGGAGCTACAATATCTGGTTTTTGTGCAGGAGGTAAATTTGAGGAGGCCATTGTCGGTCCCCAAGAACTGTAACTTTCTATAGGTCCATTGCTCCAGTTATTTATACCTACCGCTCCAACCGATAAAACTTCTCTTGAATCCGCTGGAGATGAAAGGCTCGATTCCGACCTTTTATCTGACGCGTTTATATATTTTCCGTCAAAATATAATCTTATATATAAATCTTCTTGGACGTTTTCTTTTTTTATTTTAACTCTGACTTTTCTGGAGTTACCAGTATTATTGTAAACATTGACGCTTGGTTCGTCGCCATTATTCCATTTGGAAGAATCCAAAAGCGTCGTTCCTGTATTATTATACATATATAAAGTATATTTTTTATCTTTTGCCGCAAAATCATCCCACATCATACGAACATATTTACCTGCGTCAACGGAAAGTTCAAGATAATCCCTGCCATTTGGAAAAATCATAAAATTTTCCGAATTTCCATTGAATTTCCCAAACCATGACTTTTCGGCTTCGTTTCCCGCGGCAAAAATAGGCAAAATGCCGTTATCATAAGCTTCCGTTGCAATTGCCGCAATGCCTCCTGTTCCATCACACCAAAAATCGTACGAAAAACCTATTGAAGCGCTTACTATTTTTATGCCTTGCGATCTGCAATAATCAAAGGCAAGCTGAAATGACGGAACATCGTACATTTTTAATAAATATATCTGTGATCCAGGAACAAAATCATAAATAATTTCCGCGCAGGCTGTGCCATGAGGCTCGGTTTCATAATTGGAATAAACAGGCGGTTCGCCTGGAGAGGAGAAATTTTTTGTTATAAGATTTTTCGGAAGTTCCCCGATGGACTGTAAATCCTCATAGCCCTTAAACCCAATATCTATTATGGCTATTTTTATACCTGAGCCGTCTATATTATTATATGTGTAAACCGAAGCGTTTACTGCATCGCGGCCTTCGGAAACAATTTCAAGAGCTTTTGCTTTTTTATTCAAACCTATATATTTAACGCCCTTTATTTGGTCTAACTGCTCTATGACATTTACTGGAATTTTCGCACTTAAAAAATTTCTTGACTTAATATATTCTATTGCTCTTGATTTAAAAAAGAAAGTGTCAATTTTATCGGAATTATTGTCTTCGGGGTAAAAAAGAACGTCGATTTTTTCATCTGATGCGGATTTTGTTCTGGAATCGGTTTTTATGCGCGACGCTTCTTTAAAAAGACTTTGGCTTATATGAGGAACACCCTGTGCAAAGAGGATATTCGAAAATAAAAATATTAAAAGAAGAATAAAAGTAAATTTAATTTTCATATTTCACCTAAAAATATATCTGTAAAGATAACATGCTCGTGTTTCCCAGCTCTCCGAAAGGCAGCCATGCGTAATCTACTGAAAAAAAACCGTATTCTACGCCGAATCCCACAGAAAGATTTTTATCGTACCATTCCCCTAAAGAATTGTTGTCATTATTTAAAGGCAGGCTATAACCCAATCTGGCAAAAAACATTTTATTATAATTGAATTCACAGGCGCCTTTTAACCACATTGTTTCATCGGAAAAAGCTCTGAGTTCAAATCCGTACATAAACATGGAGCCTATGTCTTGCGGAGCATCGACAATAGAAATATGTGCACTAGCGGGCATTTTATAGCCGTCAATATCAACCCCTGCATTGTCTATTCCACCGCAGACATACCATGTTTTATCTGGCATGTATATGCCCGAAGCGCTTAATGCTATTGCTTCCATTATACTGCCGTCTATTGTCTCCCATACGTACTTAAAACCTACTCCAACGTATATTTCACTTGTAATTATTGTACCATACGATGCTGCGATAAACGCGTCATTTGCGCCAAAAGTGCCGTCTTTAATATAATCTCCCGAAGAATCTTCGAGATAAGAATCCATTTTACCGTAATCAAAACCGCCATAAGCGATATTTATGCCGTGATATCTGCTTTTGAAAGGTATCGTAATATTTAATGAATTGAAAGAAGTATCCTGAAAATACGCGCTGTAAGAAGCCGAAAGCGACACATTGTCAAAAAAAGGTATCATCGCGGGATTTGAACCAGCGGAAGACACGTTGAAAGCACTCATTGATGCCATTGCGGCTTGGGAAGCGTTAAGCGGTATTTTTAAAAAATTAAAAAGAGTCGTCCCTGCAGTGCCAGCAGCATATAAATTGTTTAACGCAAAGAAGATGCAAAAACTACAGAGAAATACTTTCTTTAATCTTGGTGTCAACATTTGGAATATCAAACATAATTTTTTATAATAAATCAAGAGTTTTTCAAGTGTATTTTGCCGCCAGTTTTATTATTTGCACAAGCATTATTTGTTCATATGTCGATTTTGTCATAACCTTCAATGTTTTATATAGATACGGAATTATCCCTTGACATATTGTTGAGCATTAGTACCATCTGCCAGCCATCAACCCACTTAAAATGTTGATGACATAACAATTAACAACTTTTAGAGACACTCAATCACCGTTTAGTCATTGCCGTCATTACCAGGATGACTGACAGCAGCTACAAAGCAATCCAAAAAGCTAACAGAAACGACATTCTTATTCATATATTGCTTCGGCGATAAAACCGACTCGCAATGACGACTAAACCTGTGTCATAAATGAAGTGAATCAATTACAAAATATAATTAATATTTCAGTAACAATGCTGCCTTGATATGACAGAGCAAGATATCAAGGAATAATTCCGAAAGTTTTTTATAAATTTGACGGCAGGCTGCGTTTCCCGTTTCTATAATGAACTTTTTATTATTTGCGGTATATGTTCTTCCATACCTATTGCCATTATATGCACGCCATCGGCAAAAGAGCGCAGTTCTTTTATAGTTTCTGCGCATATACGTATACCTTCTTCAAGCGGGTCGGAAGCATTATTTATTCTGTTACGAACGTTTTGCGGTATGTTTACTCCCGGCAGTTGCTGCAAAAAGTTCATAAATTTTGGCGACTTGATAAGCATGATTCCCGGCAGTGTTTTTACACCGAAATGTTTGATTTTATCATGAAACTCGCCGTAACTTTTTGCGTCAAATATCGTTTGAGTTTGAAAAAATTCTGCGCCGGATTTAATCTTTTTTTCATACATAAGAATTTGAAGTTCGCTCGGTTCGGCTAAAGGATTTACCGCTGCTCCCAGACAAAACGTCGGACTTCCTGAAAGTTTTTTACCGGCAAGGTCGGTTCCTGTTTCAAGAAGCCTTGCGGCTTTTATCAGCTGCACTGTATCCAAATCGTAAACCGCTTTTGCGCTAGTATATTCGCCGGTATTCGGATGGTCGCCGCTGATAATAAGTATGTTTTCTATGCCTAAAATATCAGCGCTTAGCAATTCGGATTGTAAAGCTATTCTATTTTTATCTCTGCACGCAAGCTGCATAATCGGTTCAATTCCCATATCAAGTAAAATTTTACTCATTGCAAGCGAACCCGCCCGCATTGAAGCGCGCTGGTTGTCCGTAACGTTTACGGCATCAATACCGACAAGGCACGATGCTCTTTTTAAAAAGGCCGAAATGTCAGTGCCTTTTGGCGGATAAAGTTCTGCAGTTATAATAAATTTGCTGGATTTTAATTTTTCTTTGAATTTCATATTTTTATCCTTTTAACAATTTGCAATATTTAACATATATATTACAAAGTTTTCAGCATAATAATAAAGTTTTTAAAAAAAATGGTAAAATAATAAAATTATTTCTTAAGTATTAATCTATAACTTTCGAGGGAAATATGGTAAGCAGCAGATTTAATATGGTCAATAGCTTTGATAAATTAGTGAAGAATATCGAAAAAAAACCTAAAAAGTCCAAAAAATCTGAAAAAGAAATATTAGTGAAATCTCCCCTTCGTTACCCAGGTGGAAAAAGCCGGGCAGTACCGCAAATAATCGATGAATATATCCCAAAAGGTTTACCTGCGCTTTGCTCGCCTTTTATTGGCGGCGGTTCTATTGAATTAGCATTAGCGAGCCGGGGAACTAGAGTATATGGTTATGATGCTTTTGAGCCTTTGGTTCGTTTTTGGCAGGTGCTTTTAAAGGATGCTCCTCATTTAGCAGAAGTTGTACGTAAATATAAAATAATGACACCAGCCATGTTTTACAATTTACAAAAAACTTTCTTTAACTTAAAAGATCGTGTAGAGATAGCAGCTGCATTCTTCGCATTAAATCGTTCTTCTTTTAGCGGAACGACTTTATCGGGTGGTATGTCGCCGGGACACCCCCGTTTTACCCCGAGCATTATTGAACAGTTAGAAAAATTTTCAATTAAAAATCTTACTGTAAATTTAATGGATTTCAAAAAAAGCATTCCAAAACATGCTAATGATTTTCTGTATTGCGATCCTCCTTATCTAACAGAACAAAAGCTATATGGTAATAGAGGTGACCAACACGTAGGTTTTGACCATAAGGGACTTGCTGAGCTATTAATTTCTCGTGACGGCTGGATTTTATCGTATAATAACTGCGAACAAATAAGGAATATGTACAAAGGACATCGAATCATTACGACTAAATGGACTTATGGCATGGGCAATTCTAAAAAATCAAATGAAGTGTTAATATTGAGCAAAGATTTTAAGAAGGCTGTATGAACAATACATCTCATGGCAAAGCATTTGAATACGCTTTAGCGGCTGCGTTTAGTCAGATTACTAAAGTAAATATTTTAGAAAACCAAGCTTTAGAAACTGCAAAAAAATGCTATGAATTATTAGATTTATCTCATAGAAATTTATTACAAAAATCTTCAGATGAAGCAGCTTTATTTTTGTCTGCTCACGATACTAAAATTCAAAAAGCCCGCTCTATCATGCTTCAAAATGATGCCATAGGAATACAAGGAGATGTGAGAGACATTGTCATTGAAGTTCCTATAAGTCAGCAAGTGGGAATTTCTGCAAAGCATAATCATAATGCTGTAAAGCATTCCAGATTATCCGATAAAATAGACTTTGGTAAAGAATGGGCAGATTATCCTTGCAGCGAAAAGTATTTCAAAGCTGTTAATCCTATTTTTTCACAATTGCGTGAAATGAAAGCTCAAAAAATGTTTTTCAAGGAAATACAGGGTAAAGAAGGAAGAATTTATTTACCTGTACTCATTGCCTTTGAAGATGAGCTAAAACGTTTATGTGAAAATTTTAGAAGCATTTTTGTTGAAAGATTCTTCAGGTATTTGTTAGGTCGTCATGATTTTTACAAAGTCATTCTAAACAATAAAGATAAATCAAAAGAAGTTGTTATTCAATCGGTAAACATCGGTGGCACACTTGATTATGGTAAAAAGTGGAAAATACCAAATCGTATACATTCAATAAATAGGAAACGATACTCTTCCAGCACTATTGAAGTAATATTTGACGGCGGATGGAATATTTCTTTTAGGCTTCACAATGCTAGCAGTAAAGTTGAGCCTTCATTAAAGTTTGATATTCAATTTATCGGTCTTCCTAATTCCGTTTCTTCACATCAAATTAAAATTTAAGATACTAGAGACTGTTCACTCTAATGGTCTAGATATTCCACTATGGCAAGTTGCCATGTAACTGCGCAAGGCAGACTTCATCACGCAGCTTCACGGCAGTGGAAATTCCACGGGAATGATTAAAAATTTGAGATTTACGCTGAAAACAACGTCCCAATGCCGACTCCAAAATAAAAAAACCCTTGGGAATTTTTATCTCAAGGGTTTTGGGCATTTGGTTAGATTAGATTTTCTTTATGTTCGCCGCTTTAGGACCTTTGTCTGAATTTACAACCTCAAATTCAACGCTATCGCCTTCTGCCAACGATTTAAAACCTTCGGACTGAATAGCTGAATAGTGTGCAAATACATCACCTGATCCATCATTGTTGGAAATAAATCCATAACCTTTCTGGTCGTTAAACCACTTAACTTTGCCTTGTGCCATTTGCTGCAACTCCTTGTTTTTTCCTATCCGGTTTGTCCCGGATAACTTTATTTTTAGATTACATATTTGTAATCGTTTTGTTATTTAATAAAATAATTATATAATTGTCAAGTAGAAAATATATTTTTTATTTTGCACGTTTACAAAATAAATTACGTTTGGACATGGAAGTATATAATGTTTGAAAAAGTAAAAATACTAAAAAAACAATTTTATAAGAAATCGCTGCTTTTTACGAATACACTGGAAACTTTTTATCTTACTGGTGCAAATTTTGGAGGTTTTTGGATTTTGACGCTGAAAGGCAAAATATGTCTAATCGCTTCAAAAATGATTGAAAATCAAGTAAGAGAGTTTTTTACCGGACAAAATATACATATATATATATGTGTTCCTTTCGCACAAAAAGCTGCGGAAATAATTAAAGAGCATAAAGAGAATTTAGTTTTGACTGACTCCAGATACATCAGCACATCCGGGTATTTAACTTTAAAGACAGACTTTTCTAAAAACGATATAAGAATTGAAATAAAATCCGGTATTCTAGATAAATTGCGCGCGGTTAAATCTGAAAATGAAATAAAAAATTTGAAAGAGGCTTGCCGTATAGTTTCACAAGTGTGCGAAACTGTAAAAAGCAAACTTAAACCCGGCATTATGGAGCTTGACGTACATTATAAAATATTGGAATTGTTTGCTAAAAATAAAGTTAAAGAAAGTTTTACACCGATTGTGGCGGCGGGTAAAAATTCGGCAAATCCGCATCATGCAAGTTCTAATTATAAAATTAAGAAAAATGATACAATAATGCTGGATATAGGCTGCATGTATAACGGGTATTGTTCCGATTTGACACGTACTTACTATTTAGGTAAAATTAACGATAAATTCAGAAAGATTTGGGATACGGTAAAACAATCCCAAAGCGCTGTTTTGAAAAAAATAAAAGCAGGACTGCCACTGTCTTGGGCAGATAAAACGGCAAGAGCCGTTATAGATATGGCAGGATATAAAGACAATTTTATTCATATGACCGGACATGGAGTAGGAATAGAGATACATGAGATGCCTTCGCTTTCGTCAGATGCAGAAGGTATTTTTTTACGGAATATGGCCGTTACCATAGAGCCGGGTATATATTTAAATGATGACTTCGGTGTAAGAATAGAAGATACGGTACTTATAACTGATAAAGGCTGCGAAATTTTAACTTCCGCTGCTTATGAATAAAAAATGTAAAATTTAGGGAGATAAAATGATTTCAACATCTGATTTTAGAAACGGACTCAATATTTTGGTTGATGGAGAGCCTTATCAGATTACATGGTTTCAAAATCATAAGCCCGGAAAAGGCGGCGCCGTAATGCGCGTAAAGCTCAGACATCTTAAAAAAGGCGGCACAATAGAACGCACTTTCAAATCCGGCGAAAAGTTTGAATCTTTAAGCGTTACAAGGCAGAAAAAGCAGTTCCTTTATAAAGAAGGCGAAAAGTTTAATTTTATGGACATGAACTCTTACGAACAAGTAAGCGTCGCACCTGAGTTTATCGGAGAAATGGTAAACTATCTTAAAGAAAATCTTGAAGTTGAAGCTGTATATCTTGAAAATGAACTTATCGGCATGGAGCTTCCTTTGATTATAGAAATGACAATTTCTGAAGCGGAACCTGGAATTAAAGGCGATTCGGTTTCCAATATGACAAAGATGGCAAAACTTGAAACTGGCGCGGATATCAGGGTTCCTTTATTTATCAAAGAAGGCGATAAAATTAAAGTGGATACAAGAACCGGAGAATACGTAGAAAGAGTATAAATGAGTAGAGTTCAAATAAGAGGTGGATATGAATCCGAATGAAATTAAAGATTTTTTAAAGTCTATACATGATACAGACATCGAAGAAATGCACTTTGAAAGCGGTGAAAATTCTTTATATTTTAAAAAGAATTATATCGAAGCGATCATGCCGGCGGCTGCTGTAAAAATAAAAGAGGAGCCGCTAAAAGAAAAACCTACTGTGCCGAAATCAACCATAACAGCTATCAAATCGACTATGGTGGGAACTTTTGCAAGTGCTCAAAACAACGACAAACCGCCGTTTGTCATGGAAGGTGACAGCGTAAAGCCGGGACAAAAAATCGGCCAGATTGAAGCGATGAAAATTATAAAAGATGTCAACTCGCACCTAAGCGGGAAAATAGTAAAAATCAGCGTTTTAAATGGTCAGTCGATCGAATACGGGCAGGAATTGTTTCTTATAGATACGAGCAAATAAATTTAGAATTTGGGAAAATTTTTTCTCAGGAGATAATTGATGTTCAAGAAAGTTTTGATAGCGAACAGAGGCGAAATCGCTTGCAGAATAATAAGAGCGTGTAGGGAACTCGGCGTTAAAACGGTAGCGATACATTCTGAAGCAGATAAAGAAAATATGCATGTAAAACTTGCCGACCAGTCCATATGCATAGGGCCCGCCTCTTCATCGGAAAGTTATCTTAATATCCCGAGCATCATTGCCGCTGCGGAAATTTCAGGAGCGGACGCCATACATCCGGGATATGGATTTCTTGCTGAAAATACTTATTTTGCTGAAGTCTGTGAAGCGTGTGGAATAAAATTTGTAGGTCCTAAAAAAGAGTCCATTGAAAAAATGGGCGATAAAATTGCCGCGATTGATCTTATGAAAAAAGCCGGCGTTCCAGTTGTTCCAGGTTCAGGCGTTCCTGTAAATGCAGACGACCCCAAAGTTGCAGCGCTTGCCAAAAAAATAGGTTATCCCGTAATCATAAAAGCGACTGCCGGCGGTGGTGGAAAAGGTATGAGAATAGTCGTCTCAGAAGAAACTTTGAAAAATTCCATAATTATGGCTCAGGAAGAAGCAAAAAGAGCGTTCGGCAATCCCGACGTTTATATGGAAAAATATATTGAAGAGCCTCATCACATAGAATTTCAGATTTTGGGCGATTCTTATGGAAAGGTATGCTATTTGCCGGAAAGAGATTGTTCGATTCAAAGAAGACATCAAAAATTGGTTGAAGAAAGTCCTTCTCCTTTTGTCGATGACGTTTTAAGAAAAAAAATGGGCAAAGCCGCTAAAAATGCAGCCGCTGCCGTCAATTATATTACAGTCGGCACGGTCGAATTTCTTGTAGATAAAAAGAAAAACTTTTATTTTATGGAAATGAATACAAGAATACAGGTTGAACATCCCGTAACAGAAATGATAACCGCAATAGATATTGTCAAAGAGCAGATAAAACTTGCAGCAGGAGAAAAACTTTCTTTCAATTCGGAAAAAGTAAAAATATTGGGGCATGCCATAGAGTGCAGAATAAATGCGGAAGATCCAGATAAAGATTTTATACCTTCTCCCGGTACTATAGGAAGGCTTTATCTTCCTGGCGGTCCCGGAATAAGGTTGGATACGCATGTTTATTCAGGTTATACGATACCTCCATTTTATGACAGTCTTATAGCAAAAATCATAGCACAGGGAGCGGACAGGGAAGAAGCGATTATGAGGATGCAAAGAGCATTGAAAGAAGTTGAAATCGAAGGGATAAAAAATACTTCGACGCTTCATTATAAAATTATGGCAAACGAGAAGTTTCGTAAAGGCGGAGTGGCAACTGATTTTCTGCCGAAATATATTTTTGGCAGGTGAAAAATGGCGGTATGTTTTAATTATTGCATAATTTAAAAAAAGCCCGCTTTGTATGTCAAGAGGGCTTTAATATTTTTTATCGTTGAAAAGAAAAAATGAGAACAAAAGAAATTATTCAAAAACTTATCTCCGAAAGCATTGAAACAAAACAAAAAATGCTCGATTTGAAGCATGTAGATTATATTCGGGCTGTGTCGGATAAAATTGTCGAAGCTTATAAAAACAATAAAAAAACCATAATCTGCGGTAATGGCGGATCAGCTTCAGACGCTCTTCATTTTGCAGCTGAAATGGTGTGCAGGTTTGAAAAAAACAGGGCTGCTATAGCATCAATCGCTTTGTCTGAAAATGTTTCCACTATAACTGCAATCGGAAACGATTTCGGATATGACCAGGTTTTTTCAAGACAGCTTGAAGCTTTCGCTGCACCGGGAGATATTTTTATCGCTATTTCAACCAGCGGAAATTCGCCGAATGTCATAAAAGCCGTAGAGTCGGCAAAAAAAATGAAGATATTTACGATAGGCATGACCAATGAAAACGGTGGAAAGATGAAATCTATGTGCGATTTATGTTACTGTGCGCCATCAAAAGTTACTGCAAGATCTCAGGAATGTCATATACTATTGATACATATAATTGCAAAACTGGTGGAAGAAAAAGTTTTTGTATATAAAAAATAAGGTTGAAAATGAAAAAAAAAGCAAAAATTATAAAACGCGCACATACAGTAGAAGAAATTCGAAAAGAAGCTGCAGAACTTAAAAAACAGGGTAAAAAAATCGTTTTTACAAATGGCTGTTTCGATTTGGTGCATTTGGGACATACAAGTCTTTTTGAAAAAGCTAAAACTTTGGGAGACGTTTTAATTGTCGCTATAAATTCCGACAAATCTCTTGCAAAACTTAAAGGATCTAAAAGGCCGCTGGTATGCGAAAAAGACAGAGCAAAACTGCTGCTTGCGTTAAAGCCGGTAGATTATGTAGTAGTTTTCAGCGAAGACACTCCGAAAGAAATTTTGAACAAACTTAAGCCTGACATTTTGGTAAAAGGCGGGGACTATAAACTTGAAAATATTGCAGGCAGAGAGTACGCTAAAAAAGTGTACCGTTACCCTCTTGTCAAAGGTAAATCAACTACAAATTTAATTAATTTAATAGTGAAAAGGTATGGAGGCAAGCCGCAAGATTAAAAGATGAAACTTATCATAACGGCAGAAAATTGGCAAAGTAAAAGTCGTAAAAGCAGAAATTGGGCAAATGCAGAGAACCTGCAAGTGACCGACTTACATCGGGAGTTCGTTTTTGCAGGATGACATATTTGGGAAAATTTTTTTTGATATGCTTGCTTAAGCGATTTCAGGTTCTATGCCGTTTCTCAACTTCTAAGTTTCCGCTTTAAAAAAATGAAAAAAGAACAGAATTCTTCTTTAAGAATAATTGATGCAAATTTGAATCGCTGCCGTGAGGGGTTAAGAGTTGTTGAAGATACTTTGCGGTATGCATTAAACGACGCGGTTTTATATAAAAAAATACGACTAATACGCCATAATGCCGATAAAATTTTAAGAAATGATTACGGCGGTTTGATAATTGAACGCGACACAATTACGGATTACGGAAGAGTTATGCCCGAAACTGTTAAAAAAAAACTGTCCGCAATAATAATCGCAAATTTTAAAAGAGCGCAGGAATCTTTAAGAGTGCTTGAAGAGTATTCAAAAACGATATTTCCCGAAGCGTCCCATTTATTTAAAAGACAAAGATATGCCATATACGACTGTGAAAAATCTGTTTATTTAAAATATAAAAAATTTTTTGGATAAAATTTCATAATAAACAAAAAACTGCCATATACGATTTCCTGCACAGTGTCAAATGTCAGGAAAGTTGAATCAGAATCTTATTATAGAGCAGAATTTGTTAAGGTGAAAAAATGTTTAATGGAATCTTTTTAAAAATGTCGGATAAACCGCGGACACAGGCTGGTATATTTGCGGCTTTTTTCGGCATCTTTTTATTTGTTTTTTTCATATTTTCGACAGCCTTTATCGTAATTCATTCCAATCATGAACATGACACTGACGGACATAACGGCAGCTGTGCCGCATGCGAATATATTTTGACCGCGACGGCAAATGTTTTTAAACAGTTTCACCAGCCTTCAGTCATTTGTGCATTTATTTTTGCCTGCCTATTTTTTGCTCCATACATTTTAAAACACATTTCTTTTCAACAAATCTTTCATACTCCTGTCACTTTAAAAGTCAGATTAAACGATTGAAAAAATCTCCGTAATTTTTGTTTTTTCAAATGGTATTTTTATGCCGTTTACAAATTTTTATTTTAATACGGAGATAATCATGAAATATTTTATACTTTTTTGTGCCGTACTTTTTATGCTTGGCACAGGTTTGTTCAGCTGTAAAAAGAATTCTGATAAAAATGTCAATTCTGACAAAATCAATGTCACAACGGTTATTTTTGCTCCTTATGATTTTGCGCGTCAAATAGCGGGCGATAAAGCAAACGTAAGTATGCTTTTGCCGCCGGCCTCCGAAAGCCATTCTTTTGAGCCTTCTCCTAAAGATATTATCAAAATTCAAAACAGCAGCGTTTTTATATATGTCGGCGGTGAATCAGACGAATGGGTCAGCGGAATTTTAGAGTCCATAGATACAAGCAAAATGAAAATCATCACGCTTATTGACTGCGTAGATAAGTTTGAAGAAGAAATAGTCGAAGGCATGCAGGAAGAGGAAGAAAAAGAAGAAGGCGGAGAAGAAGAAGCTGAATATGATGAACACGTGTGGACTTCCCCAAAAAACGTGAAACTCATAGTTCAAAAAATAGCAAGTGCACTTTCTGAAGCAGATCCAGCAAACGCCGCTTACTACAATCAAAACGCTGAAAAATATATCAGTGAACTGGATTTACTTGACGGCGAATTCCAAAATGTCGTAAATAAAGCAAAACGTAAAACAATAGTTTTTGCCGATAGATTTCCTTTCAGATATTTCACAGAGGCTTATGGGCTTCAATATTTTGCAGCTTTTCCGGGATGTTCAACTGAAACTGAAGCAAGTGCGGCTACTATAAAATTTCTTATAGATAAAATAAAAGCTGAAAAGATCCCCGTAGTATTTCACATAGAACTTTCAAACGAGAAAATGGCAAATGCCATTTTAGAAGCGACTGGAGCAAAAAGTATGCTTTTGCACAGCGCACACAATATTTCAAAAGTGGATTTTGAAAAAGGAACGACATATCTAGATTTGATGAAACAAAATGTTTTAAATCTCAAGGAGGCGCTGGAATAAAATGTCTCTTATAGTTTGTAAAAATGTTTCTTTCGGATATGAAGGAAATAGCATAGTCGGCGGAATTAATTTTGAAGTAAACGCCGGCGATTATTTGTGCATCATTGGCAAAAATGGTTCTGGAAAAAGTACACTTATCAAAGGACTGCTCGGACTTAAAAAAGCTGACATCGGCAGTGTGTCGTTTTCAAAAGAGCTTTACCGAAACCAGACGGGCTATCTGCCGCAACAGATGGCAGCGCAAAAAGATTTCCCGGCCAGCGCATATGAAGTCGTAGTTTCAGGACGGCTTGGATTGTGCGGGTTTTTGCCATTTTATTCGCATAAAGATAAAGAAGTGGCACTGGAAAATATGAAACGGCTGGATATTTTTGATTTGCGTGATAAATGTTATGCACAACTGTCAGGGGGCCAGCAGCGCAGAGTACTGCTGGCCCGTGCGCTGTGTACCGACGGCAAACTTTTATTGCTAGATGAACCGGCTTGCGGACTTGATGCTGTTGTCACTCAGGAAATGTACGATTTAATAAAAATGTTGAACCGCAGCAGAAAAATCGCAATCATAATGGTATCGCATGATATAAGCGAGGTGCTAAAATATGCGAGCCATATTCTACATTTAAAAAAATGTCAGGCTTTACAAAATTTAAACTGTCAAAATGTTCAGGCTTTTTTTGGGAAAATTCAGGAATATGTAAAATCGCCGGCCGCGGCGGATTTTATTGGAGGAAAAATATATGATTGATATTTTAAGTGAAATGTTTTCATATGCTTTTCTTGTCCGCGCAATGATAGTCGGGCTGCTTATTTCGCTTTGTTCTTCGTTACTTGGAGTAAGCCTTGTTTTGAAACGATACTCTATGATAGGCGACGGGCTTTCACATGTAGGTTTCGGAGCACTTGCTGTTGCGGCCGCATTAAACGCCGCTCCGTTAAGCATTGCGATTCCTGCAGTGGTGGCTGCGGCTTTTATTTTGCTGTACATAAGTGAAAATGCAAAAATTAAAGGAGATGCCGCAATTGCGCTTATTTCTACAAGTTCTCTTGCAATCGGCGTGGCGGTAGTTTCACTGACTACGGGAATGAATACCGATGTTTGCAATTACATGTTCGGCAGCATTCTTGCCATGAGCAAAAGCGACGTGAATTTAAGCGTGGCTTTGTCTGTCTGTTCACTTGTTTTATTTATCGCATTCTACAATAAAATATTTGCCGTGACTTTTGACGAAACTTTCGCACGTGCCATCGGCGTTAAGGCGGGCATTTACAATATGTTAATAGCTTTTCTGACGGCAATTACCATTGCACTCGGCATGAGAATGATGGGAGCGCTTCTGATTTCAAGTCTTATTATTTTTCCATCTCTTACCGCTATGCGCGTATTTAAAACGTTTAAAAGTGTGACAATATGTTCAGCTTTTACTTCTGTTATATGTTTCATTGCCGGAATTATATGCTCATATCTTTATGCAACGCCTGCTGGAGCAAGCGTTGTCATAATAAATATTGTGGCTTTTATATTGTTTTCTTTTATAGGTTTTGCCCGCGGCAGTGCAAGATTGAAAGTATTTTTTAAAAGAGGAAAAATATGAAAATTTTGACACTTTTTACGGTATTTTTTGCCGCAGCTTTTTTTTATAGTTCTTCAGTTAATATGGCAATTGCCGGCAAAGAAGTAATAATAGAGATAAAAGAAAGATTTTTCATAGCTCAGACAAACGAAATATATTTAAACGCGCAAGATTATATAGGTAAGACCGTTAAGTACGAGGGAATTTTTAACGTATATGAATCCGATATAAATGGCAAAAAACGTTATTTTGTCATAAGATATGGACCAGGTTGCTGTATCTTTGACGCAACCGCCGGTTTTGAAGTGTATTGGAATAAACAGTATCCTAACCAAAACGATTGGGTTGAAGTCGTAGGAGTTGTGGAAGAGTATGATGAAAAAGGCATAAAATATTTGCGGTTGGCTTTAAATTCTCTTACCGTACTTCAAAAACGTGGTAAAGAAACGGTTACCCGCTGATAACATATAATATAAGTAATTTTTATTTTTCCCCCTTTGTTTTCAATTTTTTAACTGCATTTCTACCTCATGGTAATGTTTAATAAATTTTCGCAAAATGCTATTATTTTAACGTTCAAAAGTCCGTATAATAATCAAAAAACTATGAAGTTTGTACCGAACATTTGACAGATCTTTTTTTATATGGAATAAACTGAAATAATAAAATTAATGGAAGTTATAACAAAAATATTTAGGCTTATATAATAAAGACGGCAAACTGTTGAGCGCAATTCCAGATAAACCTAAAAGTAAATATCAAAAATACGCTGCAAGAGGACATAAAAAATGACATTAATGATTGACGCTCAAAACAAAAAAACTAATAATTTGATAAAAGAGGCCGCTAAAGCGGAATGTCTGAGCGAAGAATTTATAGCTGAAGGCGCCGCAAACGGCACGATAGTTATTCCAAAAAACGCTAACAGAAAACTTAAAAGAATCGTTGCCATAGGAAAAGGGTTAAAAACAAAAGTTAACGCCAATCTCGGCACGTCGCCCGACCATATATCTCTTGATGAGGAATTGGAAAAGCTCAATGTTGCAATCGCGGCGGGCGTGGACGCAGTTATGGATTTGTCTACCGGAGGCGACCTCACAAAAATAAGGAAAGAAATTCTTAACGCCTCACCTGTTCAAGTCGGTACGGTTCCGATTTACGAAGCAGCTTGCAGAACGGTAGCAAAAGGTAGAAAAATATCGGAAATTGACGGCGGTGAACTTTTTGAAGTCATAGAAGAACAATGTGAACAAGGTGTAGATTTTATTACTGTTCACTGCGGAATAACTAAATCCATAGTTGAAATTCTAAACAGGCAGGGACGTCTTGCCGGAGTTGTCAGCCGCGGCGGCTCTTTTTTGGTTAAAGGCATAAACGCTACTGGAAAAGAAAATCCGCTCTACGAGCGTTATGACAAACTTCTGGAAATAGCAAAAAAATATGATGTTACTTTATCGTTAGGAGACGGTTTTCGTCCGGGTGCAATGTTCGACGCTTCCGATGCCGTACAGCTTGGCGAACTTGCCGTTTTAGGCGATCTTGTCTTAAAGGCGAGAAAAGCTGGAGTTCAGGCAATGATAGAAGGTCCCGGCCATGTTCCGATAGACCAGATAGAAGCAAACGTGCGGCTTGCAAAAAGGCTTGGGCATGATGCCCCTTTATATTTTTTGGGACCTCTTGTAACAGACATAGCGCCGGGATACGATCATATAACTTCCGCTATAGGCGGAGCTTTAGCTGCTTCTTACGGAGTCGATTTCATATGTTATGTTACGCCTGCTGAACATATAAGGCTGCCTGACGTTTCGGACGTTCGCGAGGGCGTTATGGCCGCAAGAATAGCCGGACATGCCGCTGATATAGTAAAAGGTGTAAAAGGTGCCAAAGAACAAGATAACGAAATGTCAAAATGGCGTAAAGCAAGAGATTGGAATAAACAAAAAGAGTTCTGTATAGATCCACAAAAACTTGCAAGCGAAAGAGCAAAACTTCCTCCACAGCAGGAAGACGTCTGCACGATGTGCGGAGAATTTTGTGCCATGAGGGACGAATAAATCAAAATTACGCTCAGCGCGTAATAAATTTAATACAGGGAGAGCAGAGATGAGAATTTTATTTGCAGTTTTATTTTTTTTGATTTCGGCGCTGCATCTTTATGCAGCTGACAAACTTGTTTTTGACAATTACGGTTTTTCAATAGACAAACTTACATTTTCTGAAAAAGAAACACCTGAAAATTTTCAGGCCATTATCATGTTTTTGCCGGGCGACGTGACTTTTACGCCTAACGTCAACGTACAAAAGCAAAGATTTGCCGCTACAGCAGACGAATATGTGAAGCTGTCCATTGAGCAGTTTGAAGATTTCGGTATGAGGCTTATAGAAAAAAAACAAAACGAAAAATTTGCAACTTTTGAGTACACTGCATCGATGGGTGGAAAAGATTTGCATTTTTATGCTAAAGCCATTTTTTCAAAAGGTTACGTATATCTCGTAACAGGCACGGCCCTCGTATCGCAATGGGATAAAGTCGGAAAAATTTTAAAGAAAAATGTTGATTCACTGGAAGTATTAAAATAAAACCTTTTATCCAAATTGATATAATTTTACACAAAATAGAGTTAAGGAATAAAAAAAATGAAAGTAAAAATGCGCGTGCCTGCTACTACGGCAAATTTAGGTCCGGGTTTTGACATTTTCGGAGCCGCTTTATCTTTGTACAACGAGTTTGAAGCAGAATATGTTCCCAATGCCAATAGGACAAAATTTGAACTGAAAGGAGACGGGAAAAAGGTTCTTCCAAAAGGTGATAAAAATCTTCTCTGGAAAGCTATGTCGGAAACCTTTAAATTTCTCAAATGCGATAAATATAATTTGAGAAATTTAAATATCGCCATAAAAACCAGCATACCGCTCAGCGGTGGGCTGGGTTCAAGCGCATCGGCAATAATAGGCGGTATTGCCTTGGCAAACGTTTTGTGCGGAGATAAACTCGATAAACTACAAATTGCACGGCTTGGCATGAAAATAGAAGGACATCCCGATAATATAGCTCCGGCCGTTTACGGTGGTCTTTGTGTCTGCTACAAAAACGAAGAAGGACTCAGCGATGTTATGGCTCTTCCCATACCAAAAGCAAAGGTCGTATTATGCGTACCTTCCTTTGAGCTTAGAACAAAACGTTCAAGACAGATTTTGCCTAAACAGATAGATTTGCAAGATGTGGTTTTCAATGCGTCAAGAGTGGCAATGCTTACTGCCGCTTTTTGCACAGGAAATTATAAGCTGCTGCGCATCGGCATGCAGGACAAACTGCATCAGCCTTACAGAGGAAAAATGATTCCTGCAATGAACGCAGTCATAAAATCGGCAATGGATAGCGGCGCATACGGGGCATTTTTGTCGGGATCAGGACCTTCAATAGCAGCTTTTTGCGGCGGAAAAGACTGCGGGAAAATAGAAAAAACCATGATAAAAGTCTGGAAAAAAGAAAGCGTGGCGGTAAAGTCGTACATATTGGATTTTGACATAAAAGGCGTTACAAAAATATAAAGCCCGTTAAAGCAACAGCTTATATGTACGTAAGCTGCCAATTTTTGCCAAGACATGCCTAAACAATAAAATTTTCGTTTAAAAATGTTTGAAAAAAAGCAGATTCAAGCTGCTAATGCGCTGGCTGCTTGTCCATCTTAACTATGCCTTTCTGCACATACACTTTTTCTTGCGTATAATACCAGCTATTAGTAAGTTCCTGCGTTCTATATTTTGACAAATCCACTTTTTCTTCTATAGCTCTTTCCACTAAAACATAAAACTCCGAATACTTTTGTGGAATATTATCTATATTATGCGTAAAAAAATATTTCTGCTCATCTAAAAAGTGTGGAATAATCTCTTCGGCTTTCCAAGTTTTCTCTAAAATTATTACAACTGGAATTTGTGCCTCTTTTAAAAACTCAAATTTTGCAGCCTTGCCTTTAAAAAGGGCGTCTATTTTATCAGCATTAACTGAATTGAGGCTAAAAGCCAAACATATTGCCGCAATGCCGGCATAAAAAATTTTCTTATTTTGTATGTTTACTATAAACGCGGCGATAATTATTGAAAAAAGCGGAAAGACAGACATAATGTAACGCACTGTTTTATACGGTGCATACAGTAATACCCCGAGAAATAAAAAAGCGCAAAGAGAAACAGCCATTTGATTTGGCGAAACAATTATTTTTGTTCCGAGTTTTAAGAAATAAACGCTTATTATAGATAATAAAACTATTATGACAGATGTGGAAAAATAATATTCATGCAAAATTTCACAAGTTTTATTAAAAACAAAACCAATATTTGAAAGGAAATTAGCATTGCCGGCTGCTGCAATCATCTCTTTGCCTCGATATGAAGAAAAGCCTTGAAAATACTGAAGATAAAACAATTTTAAAAAAATTAAAGACAACAGTATAATCCCGAAATATACAATTAAATTTCTGCCTAAATGAAGTTTATAATTGCAGCAAATAAAATATATTAAGAGCAGCGTGACAAATATAATTGAGTAATAGTGGGTAAGCAAAGTCAATGCAAGAATTAAACTTGCTGCAAAGCAGAATTTAACATCTTTAAAGATATTGCCACTTTTAAACAATAATCTCGGGTTATGCAAAAATCTAAAAACACAGAAAGCAAAAATGATAAAAAATGTTTCTTGCAATTGGTACGGACGGATAAAAATAGTATTTGAAATTGTTCCACTTGAAATAAACGCCAGAAAACATGCGGCATAAGACAATGCCTTATTTCTGCCAAATAAAAGCATTGCCAGAAAATAAAACGCTAAAAACGATATTGAAAATAAAATAAGATTTAAAATTGCCGACCGGGCAATTATCGTTTTCATATCATATGTTTTAAGTCCTGTAAAAGCAATTCTTAACAAAGAATAATAAAAATTAGTGTGGGGGCTGTCTGTATTTTTAAGCCATAAGTTTTTTATGTCATTTAAAACGTCTTTTAGCGTATCGTCGTCAAAAAAGCATCTTTCTTTTATTTCTTTTCCAGACATTTCTCTATCTTTTGGCAGTAACTCATTAATACGAGAGTTATGATTGCAGACTGTAATACTTGCAACTTCATCAACATGCAGAGATTCTTTTTGGCAAAACCAATAGACCCTAAACGAAAGCAGTGTCAAGTAAATTATAAATAATATTATCAGGCTTAAAGTATTGCTTTTAATGAAAGCTTTCTTAGGCTGTTGGCTGTTGGCTGTTGGAGAAAATCATTTTTTATCTATCTCAATTTAATATTAGACGGCTAAAAAACAGGTTGAAATTACATAAGTCGCATAAATCTTATTTTTATTATCATTTTAAAAAGCTTTTGTCTACCAAAAATATAATGTTATTTTAACTTTGTTACGTCTCCATTTGAAAACATCTTAGAATTTTCCAGCTCAACACATCAATGCAACAGTAGAATTAAAGACCTCCTGTGATGTAAGATAGTTAAAGTATTTCCTTGGTCTGTTGTTAAGCCAAAATTCTACTGCTGGATTAACTTCTTTCTTTTGCTTCGTTTAGCATGTTGAACTTGGTAACGGAAAATTTGTTGTCTAAACTTAAAAAAGTTTTATATAATGTTTAAATATTATCTATTTAAAGGAGAAGCGAGATGGGAGTGGTTGTGATGAAGTTTGGCGGTTCGTCGGTTGCCGACGCCGATAAAATGAAACTCGTTGCCAGAAAAATCATTGCTAAGAAAAAAGCAGGAAATAAAGTTGTGGCAGTCGTTTCTGCCCCCGGAGACACCACGGATGACCTTCTTGAAATGGCGGATAAAATTACGTCAAATCCTCCGGCGAGAGAAATGGATATGCTTCTTGCCACAGGAGAAATGGTTTCGATTTCGCTTCTTGCCATGTCCGTGGATTCCATGGGCGAAAATGTTATTTCTATGACAGGACCTCAGGCTGGGATTTCCGCCGATGCGGATCATTCACGCGCGCGAATAAAAAAAATTAACTCTAAAAAAGTTAAAATACATCTTGCCAAAAACAATATAGTAATCGTTGCTGGTTTTCAGGCTATAAACCCAAAAGGCGACATAACAACTTTAGGAAGAGGCGGTTCAGATTTGACCGCAGTGGCTCTGGCAGCAGCCTTGAATGCCGACTTGTGCGAGATATATTCCGACGTTGAAGGCGTGTTTACCGCTGATCCGAGAGTTGTCAAAAATGCTAGAAAAATAGATTTTATCTCTTATGAAGAAATGCTTGAAATGGCGGGAGCCGGAGCTCAGGTTCTCCAGAGCAGAAGCATTGAAGTGGCAAAAAAGTTCAGCGTTGAAATTCATTCCAGAAGCACATTCAGCGACAATATAGGAACAATAATAACAAGCGAAGAAAAAATCGGGAGGAAAAAGATGGAAGCATTGCTCGTTTCCGGAGTAACATTTGATAAAAATCAGGTAAAATTTACGATAATCGATTTGCCAGATATGCCAGGTGTCGCTGCAAAAATTTTTGGACGTCTTGCAAAAATCGGTGTAAACGTAGATATGATTATTCAATCCGCAGCAGTGGATAAAAAGAATGACATATCTTTTACCGTAAGTAAAGCAGACATGAAAAAGACACAGTTAGAGCTTGGCAAGACAGCTTTGGAACTTAAAGCATCAAGTGTCATATGCGATGAGCACGTTGCTAAAGTTTCTGTAGTCGGCATAGGCATGAGGAGCAATCCAGGAGTCGCCGCACAGATGTTTGAAATACTGTCAAAAAAAGGCATAAACATAGAAATGATTTCAACAAGTGAAATAAAAATTTCATGTATAGTTGACGAAACGGATACGGTTAAAGCCGTGGAAGAATTGCATAAAGGTTTTAAACTTTCAAAAAAATGAAAAACATAAAAGGGTTTACTCTTATAGAACTCATAGTCGTAATTGTCATCATCGGGATTTTAACGTTAGTTTCTCTTCCGATTTACAGAGGTTATGTCCTTAAATCGAAAATAACAGAAGGCAGATCTCTTGCAGCTTCGATTATAACGGCGCAGAGAGTATATTATTCTGAAAATGGAGAATGGTATATTATCAACGATTGGGTTGAAGAAAGTACGGTACTTACTGTAGATGCCAGACAGAATAATTATTTTAGAAAAGCAAAAACTGGCATTTCAAATAAATATGCAAATGTTATAAGCGCCGCAGCTTTTTCAGAAAATGAAAATATAATCGTTTATCAGTTCTGGCCGATGGATATGCAGCTGCCTGCACATTATCCTAGATGGCTTATCACCGACGGCAGTGACGCCGTAATTTCCGAAGAATGGTAGTTTCAGGGAATAATGATGAAAAAAATTTTAATACTTGATGCTACACTAAGAGATGGCTCGCAGGGAGCTGGAATATCTTTCGGCGTTGAAGATAAAATAAAAATAACAAAAGCTCTGGATGGGTTTGGTGTCGATTATATTGAAGGCGGCTGGCCGGGTTCGAATCCAAAAGACGAACTGTTTTTTTCTAAGGCTAAGAAGCTTGTTTTAAAAAATTCAAAACTTACTGCTTTTAGTTCCACACGACGCAAAAATATAAAAGTATATGAAGACTGCAATCTTAAAGCCGTCATAAGTTCTGGAGTGAAAGCGGTGTGTATTTTCGGAAAATCATGGGACTTACACGTAAAAGTTGCTCTTAAAACGACCTATGAAGAAAATTTAAAAATGATTTTTGAAAGTGTATCTTTTTTGAAATCAAAAAATATAGAAGTGATATATGACGCGGAACATTTTTTTGACGGATACAAAAGCAATAAAGAGTATGCGCTGCTGACAATCAAAACTGCATGGGACGCCGGCGCTTCAGTGATATGTTTATGTGATACCAACGGTGGAATGATTCCTTCGGATATATGTGGAGCGGTTAAAGCTGTAAAAGAGGCTTTCCCAAAAATGCCGCTAGGCATACATGCGCATAACGATTCCGGCTGCGCAGTGGCTAACTCTATATCGGCCGTTGAAGAGGGATGTATAATGGTTCAGGGAACGATAAACGGACTTGGGGAAAGATGTGGAAATGCGAATTTGTGTTCGATAATTCCCGGACTGCAAATAAAAAGAGGCTACAAATGTGTTCTTGAAAAAAATCTTTTCAAACTTACAGAACTTTCAAGGTACGTCGATGAAATAGCAAACCTTATACCGAACGACGCCAAACCTTACGTAGGCAGAAACGCTTTTGCTCATAAAGCGGGCATGCATGTTTCCGCCGTCAAAAGAAATTCGAAAACTTACGAACACATAGACCCTGCTCTCGTGGGAAACGAGAGACATATTTTGGTAAGCGATTTGTCGGGAAAGAGTAATGTCATTTCCAAAGCCGCGGAGATGTCCATAGTGCTCGAAGACGAGGAAAACATAAAAAAAGTAATAAATATAGTCAAAGAAAAAGAAAACAAAGGCTATCAGTATGAAGATGCCAACGGTTCTTTTTATCTTCTGACAAAAAAAACGATTGAATTGTTTAAACCTTTTTTCTCTCTTAAAAGTTACAGAGTGTCCGTCGAAAAAGATGCAGACGGAAATATAGTTTCAGAAGCCACGGTCAAGCTCGATATAAAAGGTAAAGAGGAACATACTGTAGCCGAAGGGGAAGGACCGGTCAATGCTTTGGACAATTGTCTTAGAAAAGCTTTGGTAAAATATTATCCTGTTATAAAAGATGTTTTTCTTACAGATTTTAAAGTCAGAGTGGTAAACAGCGATGCAAATACCGCGGCAAAAGTGAGAGTGCTTATAGAATCTTCGGATTCCTCAAAAAGCTGGGGAACTGTCGGGGTAGACGAAAACATAATAGACGCCTCATGGCAGGCCTTGTCCGATGCAGTTGAATATGAATTGATAAAAACGGCAAATAAAAAAACAAAAAGAAAATAATGAGGAAAAAATGAGAAGCGACCAAATAAAAAAAGGAGCCGTAAGAGCGCCGAATCGCTGTTTACTGTATTCTACTGGAGTGAGCCCAAAAGATTTGAACAAACCTTTTATAGGCGTCGCTTCATCCTTTACGGATTTGGTTCCTGGTCACGTTTCAATGCGCGAATTGGAAAGATATATAGAAAGAGGTATTGCCGCAGGCGGCGGAGTTCCCTTTATTTTCGGAGCGCCGGCGGTTTGCGACGGTATAGCTATGGGTCACAGCGGAATGCATTATTCGCTTGCTTCGAGAGAAATTATTGCTGATTTAATCGAAACTGTTTCTAATGCACATATGCTTGACGGGCTGGTTTTGTTGTCTAACTGCGACAAAGTTACTCCGGGCATGCTTATGGCCGCAGCAAGACTTAATATTCCTTCCATAGTTGTTACAGCGGGTGCAATGATGACTGGAATGTATGAAAAAAAAAGGCGTTCGATGGTAAGAGACACTTTTGAAGCAGTAGGGCAGTTTCAAGCGGGCAAAATTGATGAAAAACGGCTTGAAGAACTGGAAATGGCTGCATGTCCTGGTGCAGGAGCTTGTCAGGGAATGTATACAGCGAACACAATGGCATGTCTTACCGAAACTATGGGAATGTCTCTGTGCGGCTGTGCAACAGCTTTAGCTGTAAGCGCAAAGAAAAAAAGAATAGCTTACGAGTCAGGCGTAAAAATCGTTGAACTTGTAAAAGAAAATATAGTTCCAAGACAGATAATGACTTTAGACGCGTTTAAAAATGCCATTACCGCGGATATGGCCTTAGGCGGTTCAACAAATACGGTTTTACATCTTCCCGCGATTGCACATGAAGCAGGCATAGATTTGCCGCTCGAACTATTTGACGAAATTTCCAAAAAAACTTCGCAGATTTGTTGTCTGGAACCTGCCGGTGACCATTATATGGAAGATTTAGACAATGCCGGCGGAATGCCAGCGGTTCTGTCGGCTTTACGGAAAGAACTTAAATCCTCAAAAACCGTTACCGGTCATGATATTCTTAAAATTGCCAAAGAAGGAAAAATATTGGACGGTGATATTATAAGGGCTGAAAATCCATATAAAACTGAAGGAGGCATTGCCATTTTAAGAGGAAACATAGCTCCTGACGGCTGTGTTGTTAAACAGGCTGCCGTAAGCGAAAAAATGAAAGTATTTTCAGGAAGGGCAAGAGTATTTAACTGTGAAGATGATGCGATGAAAGCCATTTTGGACAACAAAATTGTTTCAGGAGATATAGTGGTTATAAGATACGAAGGTCCCGCAGGTGGACCCGGAATGAGAGAGATGTTGAGCCCCACAAGCGCGCTTCACGGGATGGGATTAAGCGACAGCGTGGCTTTGCTTACCGACGGACGTTTTTCAGGAGGAACAAGAGGACCTTGCATAGGACATATTTCTCCGGAAGCGGCAAGCGGCGGAGCTATAGCTGCCATAGAAGAAGGAGATATAATAAATATTGATATACCGAAGAGGACTTTAAATGCTAAACTTTCACAAGAAACAATAGAAAACAGAATGGCAAAAACCGTCAAACCTGAACCGAAAATAAAAGTGGGCTATATGGCTAGATATGCAAAACTTGTACAATCGGCCAGTACGGGAGCAGTTTTAAAGTAATCTTTATGAGGAAGAATTTCGAAGAAATTATCGTCAAGGTTACTAATACTTTTGCTATTTACGACACAGTTTTTTTGTTTTCATATAAGGTGATTTGATGAATGAAAAATGCGGCGACTGCTTGAAAATGCCATTTTTCTCCTAAACGAACATCTAGAAAATATAATCCTTTTACATGAAAACCAGACACATAATCAGCAAAGCACATTTGTCCGCCATAGATGAAACAGATTTGCTTGAATAAAATCCTAGTGACATTTATAAAGTCGTCAAAAGCGGGCTTGCCAAACTGAAAGAGAACAATTCTTAAGAATATATAAGATGGTAATATGTCAAATAAAAAAGGAGGGTACACGCTATGGAAAAGACAGGCGCGCAGATTTTAATTGAAAGCTTATTGAAGGAAAATGTCGAAGTAGTGTTTGGCCTTCCGGGCGGTCAAGCGCTGCCGATTTTTGACGCTATTTACGGTTCGGGGTTAAATTTCATTTTGGTAAGGCACGAGCAGTCGGCTGCGCATATGGCGGACGGCTATGCACGTTCAACGGGAAATACGGGAGTATGCATAGCAACGTCCGGACCAGGAGCGACAAATTTAGTTACCGGTTTGGCGACTGCGTATATGGATTCTGTTCCGATGGTGGCTTTTACTGGACAGGTTTCCACTGCCGTAATAGGCCAGGACGCTTTTCAGGAAGCGGATATTACGGGAATAACAAGACCGATAACAAAACATAATTTTTTAGTTAAAGACGTAAAAGAACTTGCAAAAACCATTAAAGAAGCTTTTTATATCGCTTCAACCGGAAGGCCGGGGCCGGTTTTGGTGGATATCCCTATCGATGTCCAAAGGGGAAAATGCGAATTTATATATCCAGAAAAAGTGGAAATACGTTCGTATAAACCCACTTACAGCGGCCATGCCGGACAAATAAAAAAAGCCTCCGAAATAATAAATAGAAGCGAAAGACCAGTTTTATATATAGGAGCTGGAGTCGTAGTTTCCAGAGCAGAAAAAGAAGTTTTGGAAATTTCTGTAAAAGCTGAAATTCCGGTAACAAATACCCTGCTTGCCATAGGCGCTTATCCTACAGATGCGGAATTGGCTCTCGGAATGCTCGGCATGCACGGCACGTATTGTGCAAATAAAGCGATACAGGCTGCGGATGTGATTATTGCCGTCGGCGCAAGGTTTGACGACAGATGCACAGGCAAAGTCTGCGATTTTGCCGGAAAAGCCAAAATTATTCATATTGACATAGACCCTGCTTCTATTTCAAAGGTGGTTGATATCGATATTCCAGTTGTAGGAGATGCGAAAATAATTTTGAAAGACATGTCAAAGCAGATAGAAAAGAAAGAAAGAAAGAAATGGCTCAAACAGATAAACGCGTGGAAAGAAGAACATCCGCTTTCGTATGAAAAAAATGACAATAAACTTCATCCGCAGTATGTCATAGAAAAAATATCCGAACTTACAAAAGGAGAAGCCGTCATCGCAACAGAAGTCGGGCAGCATCAGATGTGGGCAGCTCAATATTATAAGGCAAAAAATTCCAAATTGTTTTTGAGTTCCGGAGGACTAGGCACGATGGGTTACGGTTATCCGGCGGGCATAGGCGCAAAGTTCGGAAATCCAGACAAAGAAGTTATAGTCATCGCGGGGGATGGGTCATTTCAAATGAATATGCAGGAAATGTCCGTTGCAATATTAAACGAGGTTGATGTTAAAGTCGTTATACTGAATAATCATTATTTGGGAAATGTCCGTCAATGGCAGGAAATGTTTTATGGAAAAAGATATTCACATACCTGTCTTTCAAAACGTAAAGACTGTCCTCCTTTGTGCAATACGCCCAACAGAGACAGATGCCCGGTATATATTCCAGATTTTGTAAAATGGGCAGAATCTTATGGAGCTCTCGGCATGCGCGTGACGGAGAAAAAGGAGATTGAATCTGCATTGAAAAAGATGTTGGAAACAAAAAATTCCGTCGTCCTTGATACATGGGTCGAGATTGAAGAAAATATTTTTCCTATGGTGCCAGCTGGCGCTTCCCTTGACGACATCATAACGAGAATAAACGGTTAGGAGGAAAAATGCGGCATACGATTTCTGTTTTAGTTGAAAACAAGTTCGGCGTTTTGGCAAGAATAGCGACTTTGTTTGCAGCGCGTGGGTTCAATATAGATTCTTTGGCCGTCGGAGAAACTGAAGATCCTGCAATCTCAAGAATGACCATAATGGTTAAAGGCGATGAATCCGTTTTAGAACAGGTGACAAAACAGTTAAACAAGCTTGTTGATGTTATTAAAGTTAACGATTTCAGCGATATAGATTATGTGGAAAGAGGACTTGCGCTGGTGAAAATAAATGTAACTAAGTCGAACCGCGCTGAAATAATGCAGATGGTTGGAATTTTCAGAACAAGAATAATAGACGTGTCGCAGGATTCAATGATAATCGAAGTTACCGGAGATGAGGAAAAAATAGAAGCGTTTATAAAAATGGTAATGCCTTACGGAATTAAAGAAGTCTGTAGAACAGGGGAAGTCGCTTTGGCAAGAGGCGGCGGCAGGCAGTAAGTGCTGTGTGTATAAGGAGAGCTGGAAAGGCAAAGGAAAAAATAAAGGGGTAAATATGAAAACTTTTATTGTTTTTTTTAGTGCCGCAGTTTTTTCGTTATCGTTTTTTTGTCAAGCAGTTTATGCTCAAGGAACATACGATTTAACTTTTGAACAGATGACCGAGGGAAAAAAATTGCGCGAAGAGTATGTAGGTGAAAAAGAAGAACTTGAGATACAGCTCCAAAAACTTATAAAAGACAGAAATATTGCGGTAAAAGACAACAATTTTTCTCTTGTCGAACGGAGAAACAGCGAAATAAAACAGACTAGAGAAAGAATTAAAAATCTTCCACTACAGTACGCTAATCGGTTTTCCGAAATACTGACAGAAGAACAAAAAGAGAATAAAGTAAGCGACGATTTTTACGAAAAAGAACTTGCTGCAGAAACTGCAAAAATCAAAGCCATATCGGAGAAAGAAAATCAGATAGTAAAAAAATCTTCTAAAAAAACTACGCAGCAGAACAAGCGGCCTTCAAACAAATCTTCAGCAAAAACGAAAAAAAAGTGAATGAAATAGATTACAACAATAGCAGCATACAAGGAGAGACGATATGGAAAAGGAAGCAAAGATGTACTATGAAAATGACGCAGATTTAAATCTTTTGAAAGAAAAAACGATTGCTGTCTTGGGATATGGCAGTCAGGGACACGCGCATGCTTTAAACCTTAAAAATTCTGGATTAAATGTTATCGTTGCGCAAAGAGAAGGTGGAGTCAATTACAAAAAAGCCGTTGAAGACGGCTGGAAACCCGTCAGCGCTGCTCAAGCGGTTGAGCAGTCGGATTGGGTGCACGTTCTTTTACCGGATGAAGTTCAGAAAAAAGTTTGGGAAGAAGATATAAAACCCAATATAAAAAAAGACGCAGTTTTAAGCTTTTCGCACGGATTTAATATTCGTTTTAAACAAATAGTTCCTACGCCGGATTTAGATGTTATAATGATAGCGCCAAAAGGTCCTGGCCATTTGGTGAGAAGACAGTATGAAGAAGGGAAAGGAGTTCCATGTTTAATTGCCGTCGAACAAAATGCAAGCGGTAAAGCGAAAGATTTGGCTCTAGGTTATGCTAAAGGAATAGGCGGAACCAGAGGAGGTGTTTTGGAAACTACTTTTGCCGAAGAGACAGAAACGGATTTGTTCGGAGAACAGGTTGTACTTTGTGGCGGGTTGGTAGAACTGATAAATTCAGGTTTTGAAACTCTCGTAGCCGCCGGATATCAACCGGAAATCGCTTATTTTGAGTGTCTGCACGAAGTTAAGCTTATTGTTGACTTGATATTTGAAGGCGGCATAGGCAGAATGAACTATTCAATTTCCGATACTGCGGAATACGGAGAATACGTAAGTGGAAAAAGGATAATAACGGAGCAGACAAGAGAGGAAATGAAAAAAGTTCTTGCGGATATTCAGTCGGGGAAATTTGCCGACGCATGGCTTAAAGAAAATGCCCAAGGAAGACCTTTCTTTAAAAAAGAAAGAGAAAACATATCTTTACGGCTTGTAGAAAAGGTCGGAGCAAGACTTCGTTCAAAAATGTCGTGGATAAAAAAATAGAAGGTTCATTTACATAAACTTGTTGTGTACTGCAAAATGGGCATTCTAATTGTTTTAAGGAGTTTTCAATTGTTAAAGAAAATCGTATTGATATTTTTAGTGTTAGCCGTTATAGCCGCGGCTGTTTATTATTCATTTAATATTGTGATGAACTCGGTTATACACGTTAAAAAAGAAATAGTTCTTCCCGAACTCAGCGGAAAAAGTCTTGTCGAAGCGGTTGAAGAATTGTCGGCATTAGGACTTGGACTGAGAAAAGAAGGTGAAGAATTTAATAACAATGTTCCTCCGGGAATGGTCTTGCGCCAGGCGCCTCCCGCTGGAATGAATGTAAGAGAAGGAAAAGTTATAAAAGTCACGATAAGTCAGGGCGGAGAAATGATTTATGTCCCGGATTTGAAAGGACAGACTGTGAGAGCCGCGGATATCATTTTAAAATCTTCTTCACTTATTATAGGCGAAATTTCCAGAAAATATTCGGTTATAAAAGAAAAAGGAATAGTTTTATCACAGGATCCGCCGGCTGGCTCGTCGGTTGATAAAGATGCGGTAATAAATCTTGTCATATCAGACGGCGTTCCTACAGAAGGAATAGTTTTAATGCCAGACTTTATAGGCCTGCAGGGAAACGATGCAAAAACATGGGCGGTCAAAATAGGAATAGCGGTTGAAATGAAAAGCGAATCTTCTTCAACGGCTCTGCCCGGAACGGTAGTAAAACAGTATCCTGACGCCGACACGGACATCTCACAGTTTGAAAGCATAACGTTTCATGTTGCGACTGAAACAAAGACAGAAAAATCTTTAAGCGAAACAGTTTTTAACTATGCTCTCCCCAGTTCAGGTGCGAACAAACGGATACGGCTTGTTCTTGCCGATGATAATGGTGAAAAAGATATTTTAAATGCTGTCAGAAAGCCCGGAACGAAAATTTCGATTCCTTTACAGACAAAAGGAAATGCCATTGTTAAAGTGTACATAAATAAAGTTTTTATTGAAGACATTATTGTGAACTGAAATGAAAAAAATACTCGTAGCGCCTTCAATATTATCAGCCGACTTTTCAAATCTTGAAAAAGATATTGCAAGAATTTGGGAATCGGGAGCGGACTGGGTGCATATAGATGTCATGGACGGACATTTTGTGCCAAATATTACTATAGGTCCGGTAGTCGTTAAATCCGTCAGGAAAATAACAAACCTATTTTTTGACGTTCATCTTATGATAAAGAAGCCAGAAAAATATTGGAAAGAATTTCAAAAAGCAGGCGCGGATTTAATAACTTTTCACGAAGAAATCAAATCTGATAAAGAACGTCTTATAAAAGATATAAAAGATTCTGGCATAAAAGCTGGCATATCGATAAAACCTAAAACTCCCATTTTGGAAATAAAAGAACTTTTGCCGTATCTGGATTTGGTTTTGGTTATGACCGTTGAGCCTGGTTTCGCAGGTCAGGCTTTTATGCCCGATATGCTTACGAAGATAAGCGGACTAAAAAAAATAATAGACGAAAACAAATTCGATTGTCTTATAGAAGTAGATGGCGGCATAAACGCGGAGACAGGACCAAAATGTATCGAGGCAGGAGCGGATGTTTTAGTAAGCGGGAATTATATTTTTTCATCAACAAACATTAAAGAGGCCATAAATTCTCTCCGTTAATGATTTAGCACAAATAATCATAATAATGAAATAATAAATGTCTTATTTAGGCAAAAAGCAAATGATTATTTTGAATCGTCTAGAACTTTAAAGGGTTTTCCTTACAAAATACTGCCTACCCCTAAAAAAATGTACGCTTCCAAAATAATCTTTATGTAATAAGCCTTTTATAGCTCACATATACAACTTGGACGACATATTCTTTAGTCCTGAATTAAAAGAACTAAAAGAGGAATATATCGGGAAAAAAGTCTATAGGCAAAATGGGATTTACTTTTCAGAATATAACGGAAATAACATTTACGATTACAATGGCTCTCATTGTAACTTTTATAGAGACAATAGATATTTCCAAATATGAGTGAGGTATTTAAACATGTCAGAATTAAAAACTCAAGACAGCCATTTTGAAAGCATTAAATTTATCGATGAAAATGGAGATGAAGGATGGTCTGCAAGAGATTTATCAATTTTAATAGGCTATGATGAGTGGCGTAATTTTGAAAAAGTGTTAAGCAAAGCAATGATAGCATCAGAAACAGTTGGTGCCGATACAGAATACCATTTTGTTGAATCCAACAAAATGGTTACTATTGGCTCAGGAACGCAGAGAGAAGTAAAGGATTTTACATTATCTCGCTATGCCTGCTATCTGGTAATACAGAATGCAGATCCTTCAAAACCTCTTGTTTCTATAGGTCAAACATACTTTGCCATACAAACCCGTCGGCAAGAATTATCAAACAGAAACCCTGAATTAAAAGAAGATGAATTGAGGTTAAAATTAAGAAATGAGATGAAATTTCACAATAAGCAACTTGCTGCGGCTGCCAAAGATGCCGGAGTGGAAAAGCCTTTGGATTATGCAATATTTCAAGATTATGGATATAAAGGACTTTACGGTGGATTAGGTCGTAAAGACATACATTCAAAAAAAGGTTTAAAGAAAAGTCAGGAAATTCTTGACCACATGGGCAGCACGGAACTTGCAGCAAATCTATTCAGAGCGACACAAACAGAAGAGAAGCTAAAACGAGAAAACATTAAAGAAAAGATACAGGCAAATTACGCACACCATGAAGTAGGTAAAAAAGTAAGACAAACAATAAAGGAACTTGGCGGAACAATGCCTGAAGATTTACCGACCACAGAAAAAAGTATAAAACAGTTAGAAAGAGAAAAAACAAAAAAGCTTAAAAATAAATAGATTATTAGATGTTTTTAATTGGGTGAATTTCGACCAGTTTAAAAGAGTTGCCTAGATGCAGCTCTTTTTTATTCTAACTACATTGACAATTTGTAGCATATATACTACAATTATTACACAGCGGAAACAATGGGATATAAAATATTAAGAACAAATTTTTATCAGAAGTGGTTTGATAGGCAGGATGATGAGGTACAGATTAGAGTAATTACTAATATTGCAAGACTACAAATAGGCAACTTCTCAAACTGTAAAGCACTGAAAAAGGGTGTATCTGAATTAAAAATAGATTTTGGCAAAGGAATAAGAATTTATTATACGAAGAGTGGCGACACAATATTGATACTGTTGTACGGCGGCGCTGATAAAAAGCAGCAGCAGGAAGACATAGAAAAGGCAATAACAATAAAAGAATCATTAAGGGGGAAGCTATGAAAAAAATAACAGAAATAGACAACATAAAACTTGAAGATGCTGAAATAATAAAATCCGATGTATTTGAGGATTATGCTAAATCTTTAAGAAAAGATCCAAAGAAATTAAAGAATTATAAAAAGCACATAGTATCAGAATACAATAAAAATCATGACACTAATCTTCTTTTACATGGTTTAAAGATTGTAGCTATGGCTGAAGGAAAGATCTCAACTCTTGCAAAAAAAGCGAAGGTTGAAAGGACAAGCATATACAGAATGCTCTCAAAAGACGCAAATCCGTCATTCCATAACGTAATCTTATTTGCCCACACTCTCGGCATTGATTTCAAATTAACCTCTTAAAATGGCATATCTGACCAAGAAGCACGGCCGTAACTACATCAGAGACTACCGGAAGGAGCCGCAGCTTGATAAGAGCGGCTTTCCGATTAAGGACTTTTCCGGAAACATCATATACCGCAATGTGAACGTATGGATAAAATCTTCGAAGGATGATAAACTCGCCAAAATTGAACTCGGTAAATACGAAGAAGATAAGGATCGCGGCCGGATAGGTTTGGATAAAAAATATACATCCTGGCAGGATATAAAAGAAAAGTATTTAACGTACTCTAAGGACTCAAAGGCCAAAACAAGCCTAGCGCTTGATAGGCAACTATTCAAAAATATTGAAGAGTTCTACCCGGCAATCTCATCTATAAACGATTTGGATATCGCATTCGCTGAAAAGTTTTTAAACTGGCTTAAAGATGTTAAGAATAACTCAGAAGCCACGTGTAAAAGAAAAGCAACCACGCTTAAAAACATAGGCACAAAACTTATCGAATGGAACATACTGCAAATTAATCCCCTGCAGAAGTTAAAAATTAAGAAAGTGCATAAAGAAAAGGAAATAAAATACTGGCAGACCGCAGGTGACATAAACAAGGTTATTGAAGGAATTACCGGCACATGGCGCACGATAAACTATATAGGCTTCTTTATAGGCGCAAGAATAAGCGAAATTTTGAATATTAAGTGGTCTGTGACGTGGATTTCATCAATAGCAAGATAAGAATTCAATCTAGCGGCGATTACCGGACAAAGAGCCGCAAGTTCAGGATCGTTGTAATGCCAAATGTTCTTAAAGAATATCTACTGATTTTGAAAAAAGAGCAATCGCAAAATGCTAAAATAAAAGTGAGTAACATTGTTGTATATGTGGATGGCACGCTGCCGACAATGTGCAGCGCTTCTTCATATTTAAGAAAGAGATATAAACAGATAGGATTTGAAGGCTTTCATGCGCATTGCTTGAGACATACCTTCGCAGCACAGTATTTGAAAAAGTACAAAGACATTTACGGTCTTTCAAAAATACTCGGACATCATTCAGTTGTAATAACGGAACAATATTACGGCCACTTAGTGCCTAATTATTTTGACCAAACAATGCCCGATTTTAACCCGTTAAGTGTCTCTTAAATTTCTCTTATAAAACACTAAATAGTTGTCAATATTGCCTTTATTGTTTTTTAAAATTGCAACTTTTACAGACGACAACATGAAAAGTTATTGATTTTACAACGGAGAGAAGGTTTATATATCCTAAATCACTATCTCCGATTTGAACTATTCCTTTTTTAATGTTATTACTGCAATTTCACTTGTGTTGAATAGCCTCATCGGCGGCCCCCACCAGCGCGTGCCTGAAGTTATGTACATTTTTGAGTTTTTATTTTCATATAAGCCATAATTATATTTCATAAGCCTTCTTATTATTTCTACGGGCGGTATTTGACCGGCGTGCGTATGTCCAGAAAATTGTATGATGCTTTTTCCATACTCGGATACTATATTAAAAGATTCTGGCTGATGACTCATAAAAAGAGTCGGAAGCAACGGATTAACGTCAGAAACAGCTTTTAAAATATTGGTCGGATTTCTAACCTCGGTGTCGTTTATACCCGCTATATTTATAATATTGTCAACCTGAACGCTTTCATTTTGGAGAATTTTTATGTTAAGCTTTTTAAACATTTCAAAAAATGCCGACAAACCCGTATAATATTCATGATTGCCAGTCACAGCGTAAATGCCATACTTGGCTTTGAGATTGCCGAAACCGTAATCGAAAAATTTATCATTTTTATTTATATCCGTATCTATCACGTCTCCGGTTATTAGAATTATGTCAGGATTTAAGCCGTTCACTTTATCAAAAATTTTTATTATGCTTTTGGGTGACGTAAAAGTGTTAATATGCAAATCGGAAAGCTGAATGATTTTTAAAGAATTTACTGGAAGATTTGGCACTTTTACAGTTACTTCTTTTATATTCAAAATGAAAGCAACGTTTATAAGCGACCATACGACTGAAAGAATTGACAGCGAAATTGCCGTTAAAGTAGAATAGTACCGAAAATTTTTTATTTTAAACATGAGGTTGGCCGCATTTACAAAATCATTTAAAATGAAAAAAGTAAGAGAAATCCCCCATATGCCCACGCAGATATAGCCCAGCGGGCCAAAAACTGATATTCCAAAGAAAGCTTTCCGACTACCCATAAAAGCCAGTATGGTAAAAAGTCCCATAGCCGCTGTTACCACAAAAATATACCATTTATAAGGAGACTGCAAATTAAGTCCTGCATTTATACGCCAACATATATAAATAAAGCCTCCGAAATAAATCAGCAAAGCCGTCATGATAAACATCGCAATCCTCCATATTGAATTCATACTTTTTCTTTCATAAATTTACGTACAGCTCATTTTTCTTGCTGCAATTCTTTAAAGTACTGTTTTGCAAGTTTTTCCCAGCTGTTTCTGACCATTTCTGTCAATAGAAAAGGAAAACCATTTTCATCATATTGCGCCTGCCAGAAACCGCGGTATATTTTCCCTTTATAAATGCTGTTTCCCGAATCCATATGAAAAGGGATTGTTGCCGTAACTTCAAGTTCATACCAGTAATCTTTTTTAAACAAAGGTCTTATTTCATTTATGCGGGGTTCTTCAATATTGACAAACGGCGCAGAAAGGGAGGGTTTTTTACGAAGCATATAAATTTTTCGTTTTAGAATATCCCTTTTTCCGTCAGGTTTTGTCATTATAATTTCTTCTCCGGGTTTGCCATCAGCAAAAAAATTTCTATCTTTTATTTTTTTTAATTCATCTCCAAAGAACCTTATTTCCGTACCTATCATGTTTACTGCCATACCGGTATTTCTTCTGCATATGTCTATTACTTTCTCAAGAGGAATATATTCAAAACCCAAAGCCTTGACTTCTTGTTTACTCACCGGCAACGCTATGGTTTTATATATTCCGGAATATAAAACGACAGCAGAAATAATATAATTATCCCCTTTATTTATCGCATTTAAAACTTCTGTTTCGGCAAGAAGAATTCTGTCTGACTGATTATCATTCGATTGTGTTATATCTGCGGGATTTCGAATATTTTTTTCATAAATAAATGCCGACTCTCCTCCCAAATACAATATCCCTGCCACGCTGCCGTCTTCATTTAAAACCGTGACATTTATTCTGCTTTGGTCAAGTTTGCTTTTTTCGATGTACAAAACGCCTTTATCGAAAATACTTTCATATGGATAAAAGCTAAAATCCATGTAATCGCCGCCTTTCTCTGTTTTATAATGTTTCATATAATTAACTTCTTTGATTTGCGCATAACACAAAACGCAAATCCCGCACAGAAGAAAAAAAACAACCGCCATTTTTATTGATTTTAACATAAATTTTTTCCTTTATTTTTAAATTTATCGCCTTGTTTTTTCTAATGTATGCAAGAGCGGCAACAGCTGACATCAGTGCGGTTGCCACAAATAAATAATATTTATGCACACTCTTAAGTTTTAATCTGAAAATTAAAAAATAGAGATACAAAAGCAATGTTTCAGAAAGAAGAAAGCGTCTTCAGACTGCGCATAAGTTTTGCCCTTGCTTGAAGAAAAAAATTTTTTGCAGCCGTACACGTATAGTCCGGATATGACCACGGAAGTTTTATGAAATCTCCTTTTTTATATATCAGTGTCACTTCGCCGTATATGCCTTTCGAAAGGCATATTCTGTGACTGAAATCTTTTGTCGATGCCAGAATTACGTTTGCAGGATTTAAATATCCGGGGTCAATATTTATGCACCTTTTTCTATTTATGGCAAAAATGTCTTCAATTGAATTCGTAAACACTTTATTGGAGGCAAGTTCATCAGCAAAAACAAGCTTTTCAAAAGATATCCAGAACCGCTTAAGAGAATTGCCCATTTCCTGATTATAATATGAAGTAAAATTAAAATCTATGACTTCGCTTGTAATATCGATTTTGCCAAATTTTTTTTCAAGTTCTTCGAAAGCCTTTTTTGTTATTTTTTCATCAGCAGATATTATTGCGCAAAATAATTTTACTCTGTTTACACTGCCTATGGCACCCATAAATAACCTCTTTTATAATTATTTGAAAAACCACACATAAAGTTTAGCATATTTTATTTATTGCAAAGCATATTTCACAAAAAACTAAAGAATTTGTACAATAGTGGTATTATGAGTTTCATTAAAAATATTTTCACGATGGAGAGAGAATGAAGAAATTTTTTTTAGTTTTATTTTTTACGTTATACTGTGTCGTTTTTTGTTCAGCTGCAAGAGAGTTTATAGAAGGGACGGATTATTTTGTCGAGTATAAACAAAATAAAGAAAATATGGCAGCGGTTTTACACATAAGTTTTATAAGTTTCATGCCAGCCGCAGAAGAAGCTGAGTCAGTTCTTAAAGATCAGCTCCAGCTTTACGGCAAAATTCTCAAAACTGAAATGGAAAATATGCAAAAAGAAAAATTTGAGAAAGAGCAGTCCCAAAAGGATAAAATAGAAACGGCAAAAGAAAAAGGCATAAAAGACATCAAAGCAATGCTTGAAGATGCGCAGGATGAAGAAGAAAAATTCAAAAATATTATAGGTTCCGTATGGTACCCAGTAGACGGCGATCCTGAAAATATGCAAAAAGTGTCCTATAGCGAAAATTCAAGCGCTTTTGTATGGCTCCAAAAAACACATACAATAGTAGCCTTTCCAGACTACATAAAATTTTTAAAAAAAGAAAAGGAAGAGAAAAAACAAAAAGAGAGAGAAAAAGCCAAATTTCTTAAGCAGCTTCAACAGCTGGAAGCAGATGAAGAACAGGAAGAACCTCAGCTCTAAAAAATAAAGCTGAGCGACATAATTCAGCGGGTTGTAGTTCTAGTTCTACAACTATTCGGCTACAGTTCCACCGTTATCGTTGCCGCCAAATTTCTCAGCTTATTGGCTTCCGTTATTACTTAGAAAAGTTTTTCCAGAACTATTTTTTTTACACTCTCTTCGACCTGCCTTTTGGGCATGGCAAATGCGGTTTTAATAAAAAAATCCTGCGTGAGATCTTTCAGTGTGCATATTTTTGTGTATTTATTTGCATTCAAAGTTTTTATTTCTGAAATGTCGGTAGTGTCAGTAAAAACTATAAAACTCTGTATAAACGGCCTGTATGTCTCTTCATATTTCGTATAGCCAGCTTCTTTTAAAATTTTCTCCATTCTTTTGCTTACCTGCTTAAACTGATTTTCAGATTGTTCAAAAAGATTTCTTCTCTTTGTGGACACTTTTTCAATTCCGTTTACAGCAATTCTCATCGGTTCATTTACGCTGCCGAAAATTTTCGCGTTCGGAAAATATTTTGTCTCAAAAACCATTATCGCAAAAGGAAGCGGATGAGCAGTAAAAGCTATCGTGTCTATCTCTTGACCATTTATGACTATATTCGATTTCGGTTCATAAGGTTTGCAAAGAAAAATTTTTGTCATTGTCTGAAGTTTTGCTTTTACCTCATCTTCAAAAAGTCTTCCTGCACCTTTATCGTCTTCGGATGACAATATTTCTGTAAGCAAAGTATTTTCCGACTGTAGTTGCTGAAGCTTTTTTACATTGTCATCTTTTGAGTTTAAAGCTTTTTTAACTTTTATTACGAGTTCCGTTTCCGTTACAGGCTTCGACATAAAATCTATTATGTACTCTCCCGCAAAATCAGTAACTGCATGACCGTAAGTTTTTTCCATTGCACTAAGAAGAATAACAGGAAGAGACGGCGCATATTTTTTAATATCTGGTAAAATGTCAAGTCCAGTTTCCCCAAGACCGAAATGTATGTCCAAAATCAGCAAATCAAGTTTCTGTGGATTATTGGAAAGATACCTTTTTATTTCTATCGTATTTGAAAATTGAAGTATTTCCGTATCTTTAAAATGTTTAAGTATCGTCCTTTCTAAAGAAGAACGTATACCTGCATCGTCATCCGTTAAGCCTATGAACTTCTTTTCATTTGACATATTTCCTCCAGCAAAATACTATTTTATTTCGAATAAAGAGGCATGTAAATTTCTGTTTCCAGCCCGTTTTCTCCTGAAATTCTTATATTTTGCACCGTAATGTAACCATCAAGAATTTTTATGAAATTTTTGGCTATCATCGTTCCCTCGCCCATTCTCTTGCCTTTTGAGCTTTCTATTGAGATTTTATATATATTCGAAAGTTTGTCTTTTGAAAGCCCACCTGCATTATCATATACGGCAAGTATAAATTTCCCATCTTTAATCGAAAGTCTTATGCCTAAAACCGCTTTAAAGCGAGGAATCAAAACCTTTTTTTGAAGTGCATAAACGGAATTGTCTAAAATATTGTTAAAAGCTACAAAAAACAATTTATTTATCCTGCAATATTTTTTGTCCATTTCGGATATTGTCGCATATTCAAAATTGATATAAGAAGACGTTTTTTGTTTTAAGTCGTCTATGGTTTTTGTGATGGTTTTCTGTATTTGTTCCAGAGAATAATCTCTCAGCTGACCATTTGTAATTTCTTCCACATACGAACGCATGGCTTTCTGGCTTTCAAGTATGGATTTGCTATAAGGTTTTACGACATTGTCATAAACCTCCACCAAAAGTTCATCCATTCCAGTTTTCGATTTTTCAAGCTGGTTTATCAAATCGTGTCTGGCGCTTTTTATAAATTCTATAGTATTGTCAGCCCAACTAAGTTCGAGAACCTGCAGTTTCTGTCTTTGGCTGTCAAAAGATTCAGAAATTTGTTCCACGGTTTGTTTTTTTATAAGTTCATCGCTGAGCGTAAGAGTTTCGGTATAGCGGTTATTCCTGCGGTCAATCAGAATAAAAATTATAAGCATTATAAAAAGCCATATGAGTGTTTCGGGGCTGGCCTTGCTGACGGAATATATTTTATAATATCCAACAGGCGTAACTCCGGTAATCGTTACTAGAATATACATGTATATAATCGTCACTATTACCGAAAGGACTAAAACGTCCGCAAGAAAATATTTTATTCCCGAGTCCATATTTTTCAGGTAAAAATTGTCTTTTATATCTAAATCTGCATACGACTCTTCGGAGTTTACACCTCTTTGAAAAAATATTTTAATCACTATAAAAAAAATAAAAATTATAGGAGGAAGCATTATCATTTCAAGAAAAACGTAATCCCTGAGCGAATAAATGGAAATGTTTTCCATAACGCCCGTAAAAAGTTTTAATGAGATTTCTCTGATTTTGAAAAGATAAGTTATGCCTAAAACGGAAAAGATGAATATTTCGATTTTATCAAAATTTTTAAGCATTATCTTATGCCACGGCAGTTTTTTTTCTTCAATTTTTTCACGATAGGCGAATGTCAGTGTTTTTATGTTGAACTTAAATATAGTAAGACATATCGCAATAGCGAAAAAAACAGTCAGCACTTTGTCAGGTATTTCTATGAAAGTGTCTGCGACATAATTCGTAAAAAGCCCGAGTCTACCCGTATCTATCACTCTGAAAACTTCTTTGAACAATTCAGAAAAGTAAATCGAATACGGTCGGTCAAAAGAAAAATCCTGAAAAATAAAACTTCTTATCACGGAAGAAAAGAATGCCGTTAAAAGTCCTCCGCCTATTCCAGCAAATAAAACGAATTTTATCGCTGACATGAAGTTTGTTTTAAAATTGGTTTTAAAATTGTAATTTGTCGTTTTTAAAATTTCAAGATTCCCGCTTTCGCTTAAAAAACCCCAATAAAGAGCGCCCGTAATATTTACTACGGCAAGATAAATAAAATGAGGTGAAGTAATATTTGAAAGCAGTATGGCCGTAGACAAAGCCACAATCATAGCCCACGCGCTTCCTAAAACCATCGCTGCAACGAAAGTTCCTAGCATATCAAAATACAAAAATTTATAGCTGTTTTCATATACGAAAGCATGTCCCGCCCAGTTCAACAATATCGAAAAAGCGGCGATAAGAAAAAAATATTTTTTGCTGTCCGCACTCCAATAAATGTCCGATAAGATTTTTGGGATTTTCATAATATATATAATATTATTAATCACTTTTATTTACAAGAGTTTTAAAAAGACCTATTGGCCTCTTTAAATTTTTCATTGTTTTTAATAAAATAAAAAATCATGAAAGCAAATAATCACGAACCTAAAATGTTTTTGACAAAAGCTGATATTATCATAAAAATCATAATACGCTGGATGATTTTTTTCGCTTTTATCTTTGTACTGTTAATTACTGCGCGGATATGGGTGCATAAAACCGCCGCGGCAACGCTTGCCGCCATACCCGTAATAAAACTTCCGGATTATCCTCCAGCAGCTCTTTTAACCGATGTTGAAATAAGAAAAAAATATCTTGATTACAGAGTAAGAGGCATACATTTTGATGTATATAAGATAAAACAAAAAGACAACCTTTGGAAAATAGCAAAACCTTACGGTTATACGGTACACACAATAATAGGCTGCAATCCGCAGCTTAAAACATATGACATTTATATAGGGCAAAAAATTCTTGTTCCTTCTTCCGGAGGGACATTACACCCGATACAACGGAACGACACGTGGGAAATAATCGCCGAAAGGTATGATATCGAAGCTGAAATTTTAAAAAATACAAATTTTAGCGTTGATGAATTGATTCCGGGTACCTATATTTTTGTTCCTGGTAAAAGACCTGCCGTAGATTTAATGAATGAAGACATGCAGGAAAAATACGCTTTAAGAGAACTTTTCTCATGGCCTTTAAGCATAGGCGGAAGAATTTCCTCAACCTTTGGACTCAGGAAAAAACATCCCATTACCGGGGTGGCAAGCATGCACGGAGGAATGGATATAGCGGTTCCGATAGGGACTCCAGTTGCAGCAGCAGCAGACGGCGTTGTGATTCTTGCTGCTACGGACGTTGGACATTACGGCACCGCAGTTTACATAGACCACAAAAACGGTTACGTAACGCATTATGGGCATTTATCTTCATATAATGTAAAAGTGGGGCAAAAAGTAAAAGCCGGACGTTTGATAGGAAGAAGTGGAGCTACGGGAAGAGTTACCGGCCCGCATTTACATTTTACGGTAAAAAAAGGTAATAAGACTATTGATCCGCAAACATTTTTATGGTAAAAATGGTTTCAGATTTTTCTATATCAGAAAACTCACAAAAAGAACTTCTTCTGCTGGCAAGAAAAGCCATAGAAGGATATCTTAAAAACAGTGAAGTCATAGATTTTCCCATAGACGATAACAACGAACTTTTGCAGATTGCAACAGTTTTTGTCACGCTTACGCAAAACGGAAATCTGCGCGGCTGCATAGGCACGATAGCACCGCAGTATTCTCTGTACAAAGCTGTTATAAGAATGTCTTTATCCGCAGCTTTAAACGATTCGAGATTTTTTCCGTTAACGCTTGAAGAACTCCCAAAAACAAAAATAGAAATATCCGTTCTTTCACCGATGCACAAAATAAAATCCGCAAAAGAAATAACCAAAAACAAACATGGAGTTTTGATACAAAAAGGTAACAGAAGCGGTTTGTTTTTACCTCAGGTTTGGGAACATTTTAACGATAAAGAAGATTTTATGAACAACCTTTGTTTGCAAAAAGCCGGCATTGCACAAAACAGTTGGAAAGATTCTTCGGCTGAAATTTTTGTGTTTACGGTTTTTTCATTTGAGGAAAATGAAAATTTTATTTAAAACTTTTATTTTAACTATATTTATATGTTTTGCACATTTTTCAGCGGCAGAAAATAAAGACTATTTAATTATATATTCGAAAAACATACGCGGACAGGAAATGAAAGGATATATGACGCATGACGGAGAAGTGGTCATAGAAGCAAAATACAGAATCGCCGAAACTGATAAAATGTACTCAATGGCGATTGTACTTAAAGACGACGGACAGTGGGTGGGAATAGACAGAGAAGAAAACATTATACTTTACCCTTTCATTTACGATAACGGTCCCGACTATGTTTTTGAAGGACTTTTCAGATTTGTCGAAAACGATAAAATAGGGTTCACCGATTTGGACGGAAACAAAATTATAGCGGCAGAATTTGATTTTGCGGATTCTTTTAAAGAAGGTCTTTCAGAATTTGCTTACGGTGGGCATAAAGAATACGACTATGTCAACGAGTATTGGACATGGACAGGGGCCACAGAAACCGGATACATAAACAAATATGGACAAAAATTTATAAGAATCATAAAAACAAATGACGGACAAAGAGTGGCATGGTCACGCAATGGAAAACGCTATTACATAGACAAAGACGCCAAAATAATAAAAGAGATCGATATTATTGGAGAAGAAGACAAAACAGAAACAGGAGGAAGCCAAATAAAAATAAAAGCCGAGAAGCACAAACAGTAAGGCTTACGCACTTTTGAACCTACAGGCAAAAGCGCTGGAAAGGTTTGTTCTCAGTTCGATTAAAGCTTCACATTTAGTCTCATCGCTTGAGATAACCGACGTTTATAAAGGCGATAAGTATGACGATACGGCTTTATCAAAACTGCTTTTGACGACATAGTACCAAAAACCTTCGGAATTTCAGACCCCATTTCAACACGCTTTATTTTTTGCATGCCGTTGCAAAATAATTTTCTTCATCATAAATTTCAATCGTTTTAAAGCCCGCATTTGACGCAAAAACGATTATCTTATTATTTGAAGGAAGCACATCATTACATACCGCATGCTGACATTTTTTGTGGTAGCCGTTTATTTTTTCTTTGTTTCTATCATGCGAAATAACGAAAATTCCATCTTGTTTTAATATCCTGAAACATTCGTTGAAAGCTTTTTGCTTATCATCAATATGAGGAAAAGCGTTATGGCATATAATTTTATCAAATTCTTCGTCCGCACAGTATGTATTTTCAATGCTTGCTTCTACGTACACGGCGGCACTTCTATTAATTTCTTCGGCTTTGTTTAACATGTTAATAGAATAATCCAGAGCTACTATTTCTGCGCATTTTCCTTTCAGCAAAGGTATTAAAACTCCGGTTCCACAGCATGCGTCAAGAACTATGTCCGTTTGTTTGAGTTCCAGCAAAGCAATAATATGTTTTTCTATCAGCTTATATTTTTCTTCGCAAGGGTAACGCCATTTGTCTGCACATGTGTTAAAAAATTCTTTTTTCATATTTTTTCCCCAAACATTTTTTTATATATTACGGTTATGGCAAATAAGCATGAAGACGTCATAACTATCGCCGCCCCAGCCGGCAAGTCAAAAACATAAGACATAAACAAACCCAAAACGCATGAAGCTATGGCAAACAAAACGGAAAAAACATAAAGAGCGGTGAGTTTTTTCGTTATCTGTGCGGCGGAAAGAGGTGGAATTGTTATAAGACCGTAAATTAAAAGTCCACCGATAGTTTTGATATTTATGCTTACCGTAACCGCACATAGCGTTAAAAGCAAATAAAAAATAAATTTTTCCGGAATGCCGCAGGCAAAAGCTGTGCTTCTGTTATAAATTACAGAAATTATTCCTTTATTAAAAATCAGTAACAATAAAAGAATCGCCGCAGAAATTAAAGCAAGCGCTATACTTTCTTTTGCACTTATGATTAAAATACTTCCCCACATCAGTGATAAAGCTTCGGATGTTTTTGTCCCGAGTTTGCCCATAAACAAAAAAGCAAAACCAAGCATAAAAGAAAACAATATGCCCATAGACAAGTTCGGCGAAAAGTTTCCTTTTTCGGCCACAGGACCTATCATTAACGAAGACAATACACAAAATATCAGAGCTGCAACAATCGGATTAATGCCAAAAAATAAGCCGAGTATCGCTCCCGCAAAAGCCGTATGCGTCATAGCAACGCCCACAAACGGAATATTGAGGAGATAAACCCACACTCCTATAATTCCACAGGCAAGACCGGCAAAAAAAGACGCCGTTAAAGCTTTTATAAAAAAATAGCTGTACAAAAATTCCATACAGAGCCACCGCCTTATCCGTACACATCATATTCACGCACTTTTTCTTTTATGTTTTTATTATCCGTACTCAAAACTATTTTGCCATCTTTAAGCATAAAAACTTTTTCACAGCATTGAGGTATCATATCGATATCGTGGGTGACTATAAGACAGGTAAAATTAAACCCGAGATAAAGCTTTTCTATAAAATTCAAAAATATCTTTTGCGAACCCGGATCTAAACTTGCCTGCGGCTCGTCAAGAAATATTATTTCGGGCTGCTGGGCAAGAACCCGCGCTATTGAAACTTTTTGTGATTCTCCACCGGAAATTTCACCTAAAGTAGAATCGGCGATATGTTCTATCTGGGCAATTCTCAATGAATTATTCACAATCTTTCTATCTGTTTCGTCGAATTTTTTAAAAATACCATTTTTTGCAAACCGGCCGACACTTACCGCCTGAAATACGGAGATGGGCGAATTTTTCCATGAAACGTTGTTTTGCGGGACGTAACCAATAATATTCTTGTTTATATCTTTTAAATCTCTGCCGAAAATTTTTATGATTCCACTGAATTTCTGCAAACCGCAAACTGATTTTATGAGCATACTTTTTCCAGCCCCGTTTGCTCCTATAAGCGCAGAAAAGCTGCCTTTTTCAATACTGAGACAGGCTCTGTTTAACACCTTTTTTTTTGGAAAACTTACTTCAAGATTTTGTATATCTACGGCGGAACTCATTGAATGGCCTTATGCAGTCTTTTCCCATTGTCTTTTAAAGTATTTACATATGAATTTCCTATAGGGAAATTACTTATCACGCACTGTTTAGCGTTAATATTGTCCGCAAGCTCTCTTCCACTACCGGCGCCGGATTGAAGGTTATCAACGATTACTGTTACACCCTGTTTTTTGCCTTTGCTTACCAAATATGCAAGCTTTTTTACGGTCAAGTCTTCGGTTTTCCCGTAAGTTGAGACCACTTCAAAACCTATCCATTCGAGAAAATCTTTTATTTTATCATTAGAAATTACCTTTTTGCCGTAAGCGCTTTCAAGCTGTTTTTTCACTTCATCGGAAGCAAAGTTTATGCGGAAAACATAATCCGTAAAATTATCCTCATAATATTTAGCGTTTTCAACGTCCATATAAGCAAGCATATCCTTTATTTCTTCAGCTGCGCGTATATGTATATATGGTATCATCCAATTGCCTTCTGTTGATACCTGTTTATACAAAATGCCTCTGTTACCCGCTTGAAGTTTAAGTCTGCTTATCCAGTTTTCCCATTTATGACTTAAAACCAAATTGCTGTTTTCCGTGCGTTCAACAACTTTTGGGGTTATATCATAGCTGCTAGGGCATATAAGAGGTTGGATTATCATGTACACGTCAACCTTGTTGCCACCGATTTCTTTAACAACCTGATAAATATCCGCAGTAGTTACAGTTATAACAATTTTCGTCTTATTGGGATCTTCAAAAGGAACAGCAAAAATGCTTTGATATAAGAGCAAAAAAGGAAGAAGAATAAATGTGATAAATTTTTTTATTTTATTTTCCATACAATTCTGTTGTCCTTATACGCAAATCGGTTTTTAATTGTCTTGCGGCCGTGCATAATGCTGCGACCGCAAGATTTGTAATATTATAGTGTATTTTTACATTAAAGAAAATAAAATATTATATGTGTCATTCTTTAAAATTTATATACAGCTCCAATGGTTGCAGTCGCTCCAGGCATTTCATAAATTCTGTCTGCTCCGAAAGAAACTATATACATTTCATATTTCTGATTGGTAAAATTATCTGCAGCAACATAGATTGAAAACTGTTCATTGACATTAAAATGAACTTTAGCATTAAAAACATTAAAATCATCAAGTTTAACTATATTGGCACTATTTGTATTTGAAGCATAAATCGCATAATAATCAAAAACAAGCAATGCATTTACATGAAAACCAAATTTTCCTATTTTATAGTCTAAAGATAAATCAACTTTATTTTTAGCAACAGGTTGGGTTATTTTATTTTTCGAAACACCTTCTTTCAAGTCTCCCGCATCTAAATAAGAATAAGCGGCAAAACCGTTTAATTTTTTTAAGATTTCTCCCCTAAGAGAAAACTCCGCACCTTTAAATTCATAACTTCCAGAATTGTGAAACTGAACAGGAACAGGTGTATGCATTGGAGATATAAAAACTTCTTGTATATAGTTGTCGCCTTTTATTATAAAAGCGGCTGCATCAAAATCTATTCCGAAATATTTGGAATTGATTCCTGCTTCAAAGCTATCCTGAGTTTCCGGCTTTAAGTCCGGATTTCTCGGAGGAACCGTGTAAAGTTCGTTTATATAAGGAGATCTAAAACCTTTGCTGTATCCTCCCCTTAGCGCAATTTTTTCAGTAATATTATAAACAGCTCCAGCACGCGGCACAAAAACTTCTCCGGAAATCTCATCGTAATTATATCTCGCTCCAGCAAACAATTTTAGTCCAGAAATAACTTCATATTCATCTAAAGCAAATAAAGCGGCTTCTCCTTTTTTCCACGTTCCTCTTGGCATCAAAGCGGGCGGAGCAGCTGCATTTAAAACTTCGGCTTCAGAGTATTTGTACTCAATACCGTATTTTAAAGTATTACCTTCAAACAATTTGCTTTCCATGCGGGCAGTTATTCCATACAATATATCTTTTGAATGAAAACTGTCAGAAAATTTGTGTTCGCCACTGTCTGCAAAGGCAAGAATATCGATTTTTGTGTTTTCAAACCTTTTTTCATATCTTATATCTGTTGCATTTCTTTTAAAATCATAGGAAGCGGCAGATCTCGTCGACCCTGACACGTCTTTTGCAATAGGTTCATATTCGATTCCCGAAAAATCTTTTCTCGTTATTTTAATTTCGCTTGTATCATCTATTTTATATCCCAACTTTATATATGTGTCAGTTGCATTATATCCGGAATTTTCCAAATATCCATCGCTTGAAGCATTGTTTACCGAAACCTCATAAATTACTTTTTCCGATTGCCCTCCAAGATAAGCACTGTAATTTTGTGTATTGAAAGTTCCGTATGAAAAACCTATCTGTCCTTCAATAATATCCTGCGGTTCATGTGTTAAAATATTTATAAGTCCGCCGAACCCATCTCCGCCGTACAATACGGAATCAGGCGTTTTTATAACTTCTATTTCAGCAATATTTCCGACAAGCATTGTCTGGGAAACTCCGCAACCATAAAGTGAAACTTTTTCTGGCCGGCCATCAACAAATAGTCCTATTCTTCTGAAACTGTCACCAAGACCTCTTATGTTAAGATCGGACTTAATTCCAGAAGCTGCTTTTGTAACAAAAACACCCGGAACGTTACTTATTAAATCCAACATGGCCGGAGTATTTTTATTTGCTATTTCATCTCCGCTTATAATTTCTGAAGCGACAAAATCTCCCTGCGCTCCGCCACCCGCTTTCTCAAGCGATAAAGAAACTTCTCCGTCCTGTGCCAAAACTGTTTGACTTAACATAATACAAAACAACGCCGCAATAAATAATTTACGCATTACTTCCTCCCGATATTTTTTTTAAAGTTTTTAGACGATTAGAATTTTTTATTTTACAAGATTTTTTCGTTTTAAAATAAAATTTGCTGTTTCGTATAGAACATAAAGCAATATGATTCCGATAATTCCTGCAAGCAATGCGGACAAAAATTCATTTCCTATAAAAGAAAGCGAATAATCAGTAAAAAAAGATTTTGTCTCCGCCGCTTTCTCATCGAAACCGTACTTTATCGCTATGGATTCCAAAGCGTCTGGATGTGAAGAAGCAAGAAAACTTGCAAACAGAGTTATTAATGCAGGAATGCCTGCAGCGCTTATAAGAAATTTTTTATTAGTTTTCATTTGCAATCTCCAAAGTTTTTAATATTTTAAGCAAAATAAGTGTAATAACAGTTTCTACAATTGCAAAAAGAAAATGAAGAGACATCATATCTTTAAACGCCTGTCCGAATGATACGGTATTTGAAATCCCGAGCTCCGCCAAACACATAAGAGCTGCCGCCAAAACAGAAAAGAAGCATGCCGTTATAACTGCAAAATAATAATTTTTTGAAAGCAGAGCTTTATAGACATAATATGAAAGAAAAGAACCTATAAAAGCCATATTAAAAATATTGGCTCCAAGTGCCAAAAATCCTCCATCCGCAAAAAACAACGACTGTACTATAAGCACGGATGACATGATAACAAACCCCGCAAAAGGGCCTGCCAAAACTGCGGCAAATACTCCGCCAAGCAAGTGAACGGATGTTGCGGATGCTACGGTAATATTAAACATTTGGCATGAAAACACCCATACTGCTATGATTGCAAGCTTACGAAAATAGTTGCCGCCGCCGTTAGAAAACGTAATTGCACCAATACCACTGCCATTAGCCGATACCGCTGCCGTTACAGGAACGGCTTTAAAAACTTTCCCTATGCAAAAACCAAGCATCGCTACACCTGCAGCAAGAAAACCTCCCGCTAAACCATTACTTAAAAACCCGTCAGGAATATGCATTTGAATCCTCCAAAATATTAACCGCATACACGGTATGATAATAAATATTACAAAATTAAAAATCGTAACACAAGAACCGAATGTTACTTTAAATTGTTGTTTTAGTATTTTTTTGCAGCACTGGGAAAAGTTTCAATTCTGATTTCAGCTGAATATTATCTTAAATCTGTTTTTTGTAAGATTTCTTTGATTTTTCAAGGTTTTACAATTATTTTTTTAATTTATTTCATTTTTTAAATCATAAAATAATAGTTTTTGCTTTAAAAAAGTTGTTAAGTTGTCAAAGAGATTTTATAATCATTATTTTCTATTGCAAATAAAATGTTGAATAGATTCTCACTGAGGAATTATTTAGCACATATAAAAGCGGGGATTGCCATTGAGATGTTGGGCAGTTCAGTAACCTCACAAGTTTGTCAAAGTCTGTGTGAAGTCGTAGGGTGTGGTATAAACAGCCTATAAAAATTGTCAATTTGCTCTCAAAACAGATTATCCAAATCAAAAATTTCAGTATGGTTTATGACCAAATCTATTAAAGCTATGGTTTTTCTTCCATAACGCTGTCCGCACGCTTCGCCGGGATTTAATATCGTGGTTTTTCCTTGTTTTTCTATGCTTGCTTTATGAAGATGTCCGTATAAAACATAATCGTGTTTTCCGTCCGCCACAATTATTCCGATATTTAAAGGTCTGTGCGCCATGATAAATAGTTTTCCTGAAATTTTAAATTCAAAAGGAGCTTCTTGTATCATTCCGAACTCTGAAATGATGTTTTCAAGAGCAGAGCGTTCTATATCATTATTGCCATAAACAGCTTTAAAACCGCAGTTAAGCTTAGAAAATTCTTTAGCGGAAAAAGGTGAAAAAATATCCCCGCAATGTAAAACCAAATCTGCATTGCGGAGATTAAAAAAATTAACGGCTTTACGTATGCAGCCTATATCATTATGCGTATCTGATATAACGCCGATTAACATATCTATACTGACTTAACTTCTTTTATTTCCGGCACGGACTCCTTTATCGCGTTAGTAACGCCATATTGCAATGTCATTGCCGCCATAGGACAGCCACCGCAGGCGCCTGTAAGTTTAACGCTTACAACTCCGTCATCCGTAACGTCCACAAGTTCGACGTTTCCACCATCAGCCTGTAAACCCGGCCTTACGATGTCTAACGCTTTTTCGACTTTTTCTTTTAAAGTCATAGTTTATCACCTCTTTCTTTATGAATTATTTAAAATAATCCGACGGAAAGATTTCTTTAATCCAGGCCAAAGTTTTACCGCCGCTTGTTATTTTATATTCTCTGCTTAAAAATTCCGTTTCATTTTTAAATATGTCTTTTAACATGTCGTTGCCGGGTTCAATGTTTACTCTTACGACTTCTCTTCTCGATTCAATATTATGCTTTCTGAGAACTCTGCCTATCGGAATATCTGAAAAAAGCATATCTGTTTTAAAATCCCCACGTAATATTGCATCAGGAATAAAAGATTCAGCATAAATTAAAGGCCGCCCATTTTTATGCATTAAAATAACGCGGCAGCTTACTTTTTCCCCTTCGTCAATATCGCAGAGTTTCGAGAGCGATTTGTCCGCCTTTTTCGTTTCCCTGCTCAATATTTTGATCGCCGTTTTTCCGTTTAAAATGTCCAGTATAGTAGTTACTGTTCCATCAGTAGAAAGCAGTATTTTTTCTACGGATGACAATTTTCCCGTTTTCTTTTTTAATTTTTCAATTTCTTCAAGCACATTTATATCGGCTTCATTTCCGTTCATAATTATTTTCGGTTATATCAATAAATTTATTTGCTTACAAAACTTCCTGTGGTATAATTTATGACAAATTATCGTCTATATTTTTTTGTGAAACTGCAGGCATTATATCAAAAATACAAGAAAACTCAAAATATGCCAAGTGGGTCGTTCTTATCATATTCAAATATCCTTTGGTTTTTGCTTTACCTCAATGAAGACCAAATTTTCTTTTCAATATTTCTTGCGGGAAATGTTCAAAAAAGATAGAATTAATCCATATAATTTTTGTTAACAATCCGTATATATGTACACATACATATTATTATAGAGAGGCAATTTTTATTTTTATGAAAAGAATTGAACTGTTGTCGGGCGATGAAGCGCTTGCACGCGGTGCTTATGAAGCAGGACTGAAATTCGCGGCATCTTATCCAGGAACGCCCGCGACCGAAATTTTGGAATATCTTGCAAACTTTGACGATGTTGACGCTCAATGGTCAGTAAACGAAAAAACGGCTTATGAGACGGCTTTGGGTGCTTCAATCGCGGGCGTAAGAAGCATTTACTCTTCAAAGCATGTTGGCGTAAACGTTGCGATGGACCCTTTAATGACGTCCGCATACACAGGTATCGGAGGTGGGTTCGTTATAGTTACTGCGGACGATCCACAGCTTCAATCTTCGCAAAACGAGCAGGATAACAGGTTCATAGCCAAATTTTCAAAACTTCCCATGTTTGAACCTTCAAGTCCGTCTGAAGCTTATAAAATGGCAAAGGCGGCCTTTGATTTAAGCGAACGTTTTGATACGCCCGTCATAATACGTTTGACTACGAGGGTGGCTCATACAAAAGAAAATGTCGAAACAGGCGATAGAGCCGAAACTGAAAATAAGCCTTTTGCTGTAAATGCTGCAAAATACGTTATGGTGCCAGGTCATGCCTATAAAAAGCATATAGCTTTGGAAGCCAAACTTGTCGAACTTCAAAAATATGGCGAACAGTCAGAATTTAATATTGCCGAAATCAACGATAAATCGATGGGAATAATTGCCGACGGCACTGCATACTTGTATGCAAAAGAAGTTTTTCCTAATGCTTCGTTTTTGAAACTGGGGTTTGTTTATCCTTTTGCCGATGAAAAAATTAAACGCTTTGCAAAAGAAGTGAAAGAACTTTATGTTATCGAAGAACAGGACCCATTTATAGAAGAGCATGTCAGAGGTCTAGGCATTGTGCTAAAAGCAAAAGATATTTCTTATCGTATAGGTGAGTTAACTCCGGTTTTGGTAAAAGAGATAGTCGAAGGAAAAATAAAAGTTGAAAAAGCCGCTGATGCGAGGAAGCCGGTTTTATGTCCGGGCTGTTCCCACCGCTCGGTTTTTTACGCTTTAAAGAAACTTAAAGCCATCGTTTCTGGCGATATAGGCTGTTATACGCTCGGCGCTTTAAAACCTTTGGAAGCATTGCATACAACAGTATGTATGGGCGCAAGCGTCACGATTATGGAAAGCCTTTCAAAATATTTGGGGCATGATAAAGTTGTCGGTGTAATAGGCGATTCGACTTTCGTGCATTCCGGAATAACGGGACTGGTAGACGCTGCTTATAATCAGGCTAAAGGTTTACTGATAATTCTGGACAACTCAAATACCGCAATGACAGGCAGCCAACCAAATCCTTCTACCGGCGTTAACGCAAAAGGAAAGCCTACGAAAAAATTAATATTGGAAGAAATATGTAAAGCGGCGGGAGCGGATATTGTTGAAACGATAAACGCTTTTGATAAAAATCTGCAAAATAAAATAAAAGAGCTGATGTCAAAAGAGTCCCTTTGTGTGTTGATAGCAAGATTTCCATGCAGAATGATAGAACGCGGCAAAATGGTAGCGCCTGTTTTTAATAAAGATAAATGTATAGTATGTGGCGCCTGCTTACAGATTGACTGTCCAGCCATATATAAAAACATGGAAGGCAAAATTACACACGATGCATTTTTATGCACCGGCTGCAATGTCTGTGCGTCGGCATGCAAATTCAACGCTCTTCAAGCGGCACAGTGAAAATATTAAAACCCGATAAAATGTTTATGAACATGACGTGCTAGCAGAATGTGGAGAATTCAAAAAGCGGCTGACAATTCCATAGATGATTTGCGAATGGCTTTGCACGAACTCATATTAAGATTTATAGCTTTTTAACCGGCAGGCGAATTACAGAAAGGCATATATTACCAAATATACAGACTGTGGAAAAAGCAATGGACAGAATAGATAAATACATATTAAGGAATAACAATGAGAGATAAAGTTTTCAATATTTTATTTTGTGGTACTGGCGGTCAAGGAATTTTGACAGCTGCCGAAATCGTTTCGCTGGCTGCGGTTTATGACGGATACCATACCAAAAAATCTGAAGTGCACGGCATGGCGCAAAGGGGAGGTTCTGTGGAATCGCATGTACGTTTTGGAAAACTCGTATATTCTCCGTTGATAGAAGAAGGCAGCGCAGACTTTTTAGTTTCTTTCCATAAGGGCGAACACGACAGAATGAAACGCTGCCTTTGTGCAAACGGAGTTGATTTGTTTGCAAGCTTTGAAGAAGCTGAAAAAAATATGACAAATAAAAAATTTATAAATACGCATATGTTGGGCGTGCTTTCAAAAAATCTGAACATAAGAGCAGAAAGCTGGCTGAAAGCACTTGAAGCAGGCTTTAAAGGAAAATTTATTGAAGAAAACAGGAAAATTTTTTTGGAAGCGGTATCAAAAGGATAGTAAGCAGTAAGATTATTGCCGTTAAAAACCTTTTGTATTGAATTTTATGCTCGGAATACGAATTTAACCACCCATAGGGTTTATGATAAATTCGTTAAAATCGGTTTGCTTGACATGTTTTACGAATCAAAAACGGCTGATTTGTTTGCCGATGATAAAACGCTTTGCGCGGTCAAAGTGATCTTTATGTTTTTTTGCTTTTTAAAGAAGAAAAGAAACAAATGACTGCAATTCTTTAATATTTTTTGAGAGGCAGACTTAAACTTGAAAAATTTTTTAAAAGATATGACATTAAAAGTAAAAGAATTTTTTTTAAACCTCGGCAGCAATAATGCCGGTGAAAGCATTATAATTGACGAAACACAGTTTAAGCGGCATTATTCCGAAAAAATAATAAATGAAAATATCAAAAGATATAACAGGCTGCTTGAAGAAATAGAAAAAATGAGAAAAGAAATTAAAAGCCAGATTCCGAATTTTGATAAAGCTGCAAAAGAGTTTATTATGTTCGTCAATGCTCCCAAAGAAATTGAAGAGGACAAAAATAAAAATTCCGACCTAAAAACGAATAATCCCTACATTAGCGATTTTATGCTGCGCAGAAATGAATTTGAAGATAAAGCCCAAAGGTTGAGTGAAGCTTTTAACAAAATCACGGAACTTAGAAAAAATGAATTAAGCAAATATTTTGAAGCTAAACGACTTATAAACGACAATTCCATTTTAATCAAAGAAAAAAGAATATACGAAATAGAAGTGGAAAAAGAAAAATAAGGGGCAATTTATGATCTTCAATGAAAAGTTTGAGACAATGAATCTGCATGACTTGAAAAATCTTCAATCTGAAAGGCTTAGGTGTCTTACGGGATACGTTTATAAAAATTCTCCGGTTTATAAACGGAAAATTGACGAAAGCGGTTTTTCGCTTTCCGATATTAAAACCATCGATGATATCATAAAACTCCCCTTTACCACCAAAGACGATATGAGAGATTATTATCCTTTTGGTCTTTTTTCCATGCCGATATCGAAAATTGCAGAAGTGCATGTTTCAAGTGGGACAACTGGAAATCCCGTAGTGTCGGGATATTCAAAAGAAGATGTAGATCTCTGGGGAGAAGCCGCCGCCAGAAGCATAGCAGCAGCAGGCGGAATGCCCGGCGATATTATACAGATTTCCTATGGGTACGGCCTTTTTACCGGTGGACTGGGACTTCATTATGGAGCTTTAAAATTCGGCGCTGCCATAATGCCGATGTCTTCCGGCCAAACGAAAAGACAGATAAAACTTATGAGCGATTTCAAGCCGCGTCTTTTGGCCTGTACGCCAAGTTTTGCTTTATATATGGGCGAAGAAGCCAAAGCGCTTGGTTTTTCTCCACAGCAAATTTCGTGGGAAGTAGGGATTTTCGGAGCGGAACCTTGGACGACAGCTTTAAGAGACGAAATAGATAACTCGCTTGGAATGCTTGCTACCGATATTTATGGTTTGTCGGAAATAACAGGGCCCGGAGTGGCGCAGGAATGCCATTTAAGAAACGGGCTGCATATTTGGTCTGATGTTTTTTATCCAGAAATTATAAATACGGAAACTGACAAGCCTGCTGCCGAAGGAGAAATAGGCGAACTCGTCATAACCACACTTACAAGAACAGGGATGCCTCTTTTACGTTACAGAACAAGAGATTTGGTCTTCATTGATAATAGTAAATGTGCATGCGGACGAACTGCACCGCGCATTTCGAAAATCAAAGGAAGAACCGATGATATGATAATAGTGCGCGGAATAAATGTTTTCCCAACGCAGATAGAGTACGCGCTTTTACAGGTTGAAGGTTCTCTTCCAAATTATTTGATTATAGTCGATAGAGCTGAGCACGGTCTTGATACTATCGAAGTGCAGGTCGAAATAGATGAAAAGGTTTTTTCCGATGAACTTAAAGGGCTGGAAGCAGTCAAACAAAAAATCAAAAAAAGTATTGAAAATACTATTTTGGTCAGCGTCAATGTAAAGCTCGTAGCGCCAAAAACCATAGCAAGAAGCGAAGGAAAGGCAAAGAGGGTTATCGACAATAGAAGAATATAGTTTAACAGGCATTTACGGGAATGGCACAAATTTTTTAAAATAAAAGGAGACTGATATGACATGGCTGCATGCTTTTAAAAATAATTTTTTAGGCGTTTTTCGTATTCTTTCTGACGTTATAAAAAATCATTTCTTTGCAATGTTAGCAATTTTTATTGTTTATTCCATATTAAATTTCAGCATCGAAAAATTTTTAGTAAAAAATTTTGTTCATAATGGCTCTTTTTTGTACGACATATTTGTGATAATTGCGGAGCTGTCGTTTATTTCAATTACGTTTTCACTGTTTGCAGGTAAAAAATTCTTTTTTAAAAAATTGTTTCCGGGCATAAAATTTTTGATTTACTCTCTGCTTTTAACGGTAGTCATATTTATATTTTCTATTCCGTTAAGAATTCTTGCCAATATATTGATAAACACAGTATTTCCGCCTTTGCTTGCTTTATTGTTTACGATGTTTTACGCGTCCATGATATCTTTAACAGCGATGGGCATATTGTTTAGCATATTTAATTTTATTGAAAAGCCAGCAATCGATCAGCCCATACTGAGCATGCTAGACATTTTTGCAAATAATAAACTTTTTGTGTCAACCGTTTCTTTTATTACGGGGATATTATTTATTGCAATACCGATTTTGTCACAAGAAAGCTATTTCTTTGTCTCTAAAATGTTTTTCTGTGTTTTTTTTACGGCGCTTTATTTTACGTTAAAATCCAAAGAAAATGCTGAAGACACGGTCATGCAAAAAGCGATAGAAGCTGCCCAAAGATAAAAATTTCTATTTAGCCGTTTAGAAAAAATCAGTTAAGAATTTAAAGAAAAATTATGCAGCCCATATATCCAAAAGAACAGCCGCAAAGCTGGATTGTCACCGATGAAATATTTAAATCAATATGGAGAGCGATTAAAAATAGTCCTTTAAGTATAATTGCAGCTGTATTAAATATGACATTGCTGCAAAATTCAAATAGATTTTTACAGTGCCATTTTCATTTTAGATTTATATTACAATATCCAAAGAATACGGCAAATATAAAGAATGTGCGGTCATTATAAGTCCCAAAGAGACGGCAGCCGTAAATCCATCATGATAAATATTAGTAAAATATTTCACAAAATAACGGAGGAAAATATGAAAATTACACAGATATCGGTTTTTATTGAAAATACTAAAGGAAAGCTTTATGAGCTGTGCAGCATACTTGGCAAAAATAATATTAATATTAAAGCTTTGACTTTGGCGGAAAGTCCGGAGTTCGGCATAGTGCGTCTTGTCGCAGATAAAACGGAAGAGTCCATAAAACTTTTAAAAGAAAATAATTTTGTCGCATCGATAGCGGACATTGTGGCGGTGGAGGTTTCCGACAATCCAGGCGGACTGGCGGCGGCCTTAAAAGTGTTTGCCGATAATAATATTAACATTGAATATATGTACGGTTTTGTAGAAAAAACTTCCGATAAAGCTTTAATGGTTTTTAAGTTTGAGAATATAGATAAAGCTATAGAACTGTTATGTAAAAACAACATTTCGATAATTTCAAAAGATAAAATTTGTCGGGTATAACGCGCGCTCCATATAGAAATTTGTTTTAAAAAAATACTTGTAAATTTTTGCTTCGGAGATTGACATCATGATGGAAGAATTTATTGATTTTGTAATTGACGTTTTTGGAAACGTATTAAAAAAATTTCAAATCAATGCATTCATTATTTTGATAATCGGCATTATTTCATCTTTTTTATTTATTCCGGAAATATTTCTTAAATATGCTCCTAACCTTTTTTTACAAGATATTATCGCAATAAAAGTTTTTATCTGCCTACTGTCTTTTATTTTTATAAAAGTGTTTATGCTTACGATAAAAAGAATTAAAATTAATTTCAATACGGCCAAGCTTCTTTTTATGAATCTTCTAAAGCCGTTTTTTTTGGGGATTATCTTTATGATAATTTTTGGGATTTTGATTTTTATCAGCTGCGCGCCGATAATTTTTCCTTCTTTGACTGAGAAATTTGTTATTGCGTTTTTCTCCGCTGCGGTCGCAGCCGGCATTTTAGTGTTAGCTTTACTTCCGAACGCCGTAATATCTTTATTTTTTGCTTATGAAGGAAGAACTTTCAGAGAAGCTCTTATTGAAGCCAATCGGCTGATTGAACACAGACGCAGCAAGATGTATTTTCTTATGATTTTTCTTGCTCTTTGCATTTTGGTTTTAAATCTTACGCATTTTGGCATGATAATAGCCTTTCCGCTGATTGTTATGGCTATGGATCAAGCTAGAGAATCTCTTATCGCGGTTGAAAAAGAAAAAGATAATGCCAAAACTGAACAGATTAATAAAAGTTATTATCATTACAGCCCGAAAGTCGATTATGCTAAAGATTATTTTGAGTACAATGAATATGACAAAATAAGAAATAAGAAAGATCTGATTGCAGCGGAACAAAAAGAAAGCGTTCCGCTGCAAAAAAACAGCGCGGAAACAAATCTAGACAGTTCAAAGATAAGTGTACCAGAATCCGAGAAAGACATATCTTCAAAAATAACATCTTCTTTGGGATATAACGTTACGGGTTCTACAGTAGAAGAAGATAAAGAAATCGTACTGAGCGATTTTATTGATTTAGAGGCATATAGTAAAGAAAAAGCGCAAAAAGAAGAAATTGAAGATATTGACGGCAAAGAACATGAAATAAGCATAGAATTTGAACCCTATAAAAAGCACGAAGAAGAGAAAAAAGAAAAAAAATCAGGAAAAGAATATATTGACGGATTCGGAGCTATAGAAAAAAAACCCGTACAAAAGCCTTATGACATAAAAGAGAAAAACAAAAGATCCATTGACGCAAAAACTTATATTGAAAATTATGGTTTGGTGAAAAGAAAAAAATAAATAAGGGCATATAAAGGATAAAAACATGATGAAAAATAAATTAATTGCAGTTGTAGGCGTAAACGATAAACCAGAAAAGTTCGGATATAGGATATTCTTTGATTTGTTTAAAGCGCACTACGATGTTTTTCCCATAGGAGTGCGCGGCGGAGAAGTTAACGGAGTAAAAATATATAAAACTCTGCAAGAGCTTGCACAAAAGCCTGATATTGTAATTACTGTCGTTGCTCCTGCGGTAACCGAAAAGATTGTTGACGATTGCATAAAACTGGGCATAAAAGAAATATGGATGCAGCCCGGCTCACAATCTACAGAAGCAGTTAAAAAAGCCAAAATCGCAGAAATAAAAGTAACATACAATACATGTTTTATGGTAAGCGAAGGGATATGGCGGCAAAGCAGCAGAAAGTGGAATGCGGAAGATGGAAGCCAAAACCTGAATGGCTAAGAAGCTGGCTTAGCAATGACAAAAGCAAAGTACTGGAAAACAGTAAAGACGGATAAAGGCATAGCTGCTGAGAAAGACTGCTGCCTGTTGGCGCTTTGTCAGCATAGGATGACAGACACAGACAAGAAAAAAATATGAAAATTTTATTTTTATCTTTATTGCTGATTTGTTTTGCGTCTTTGGCAGCTTGTGGCGGAAACAATAAAAAACCCGGCAAATCACATATGGACAGGGCATCATATTACAATGATTTGATAAAAGATGTCATCGGAATTTCACCTAAACAGCTCGGCTTGAAATTGTCCGATAAAGAGACGCTTGTTTACGGCGTTATCACCGAACAAAATGTCGGGGGATTTTTGCTTCTGGTTTCCGCGGCATACAACAATGGAGAAATAGTTGAAATAGTTTACGGCGGAAACTGCCTTGTCATCAGCGGAGAAAACGGAATAAAATCCGGAATTTCACGGCTGATGTATGATACCGCAAACAAATATTTAAAATATTATGAGGAAGACATAAAAAAATACTGGAAAAAGCATGACGAACTTGCGCTTTCAAAAAATCTTTTAATGACATTATTTATAGAACAAAACAGCGAAAGAGTAAGAAATGAAGCAAAAAAGTTTGTCGAATCAGCACAAAAATATATCGGCGGGCTTACGTCCGTTGAAAAGGAAGGCAGTCTTCCCGAAGCAGGGGAAATCAAAATCATATTTTTAACAAATAAAGGCAGATTCTTCGTGCAGGATACTACAGATGCGATAACGGCATACGGTTCCAAATTTGCTTTATTTTTTAAGGAAAGAAGTGATATTGCAAGCATGGTTTTTTCCGATTTCAGCTTTACGGGAAAATAATGCTGCACAATCTCTTTAAAAATTTTGCCACCGAATAAAACAGCATGAGAAAAAATATTAAAATTGAACTTATTAAAGTTTTTTCTAACTCTGATTTTAAGTTTTATATTTGCGGGATGGCATAAAAGCATCCTAACAGATGGCATTCTAACACTTCACGCACAAGTTACAGCAATCGCTAAACAATAAGAAGTAATAGAATTACAATGCTGCTTTTGAGCTTTCTGACCGCTGACAACAATGACAAAATGGATTACTTAGGTCTTTTTAACTTGTGATGCTATGGCACCAAAGATAGAAAAGCCATAGTATTTCCAGACAATTTCAGGAGTTTTAAATCCGGCTTCTTTGAGCTGGCTTATCTGGTCTGACAATTTTGAAGGTTTATCTTCATTTTTGTGCGTCGGAATCCATTTTTCGTCTATTTCTTTTTCCGTCATGTTTTTTTTCATATATTGTAACCATTTGTCCAAATATTTTTTTTGCATATATTCCGTTTCCGCCAAAATGATGTCCGCATTGTAAAAATATCCATCGGGTTTTAGCAATGAATATACTTTTTTATAAAAAACTCTTTTTTCTTTATGCGTCAAATGATGTATTGCAAGTGATGAAACTGCCGCGTCAAAAGTCCCTTTTATTTCAATATTCGCAAAATTTCCTGTTTGGAAATGCACATTTTTATAACTTTTAAGTTTTATTTTTGTCATTTCTATCATTTTTTCGGAGATGTCAACGCACAAAAGTTCGGCGTTCGGAAATTTTTCCAGAACTTTTTTCGATATTGTTCCAGTTCCACAGCCCAAATCCAAAACTTTAATATTTTTTTGTTTTTCAAAAGGAAGTACATCAATTAAAGTATCGGTCATTTCCCGATAATAGGGGATAAGATTTGTAATTATTTTGTCATACTCTTTTGCTTCTTCTTCAAAATGCTTTTTCACATTTTCCATATTTTTATCCTGCGGACACTGACACAAAACTATTTTTGATTATGATATAATATATACATTATTATATAAAAAAGTGAGTATTTTTTATGGCAGAATTTGTACATTTACACAATCACACAGAATATTCTTTGCTTGACGGCGCTTGCCGTCTTATTGATGACAAAGGTAAACCTGGAGAACTATTTAACCTTATAGCAAAAGAATATAAAATGCCGGCTCTTGCCATTACCGACCACGGCAATATGTACGGAGCAATGGAATTTTACTGGGCGGCAAAAGAAAGCGGAATAAAACCTATCATTGGCTGCGAAATTTACGTCGCGCCAAAGTCGCGGTTTGACAAAAGCGCTGAAAAAATTTCTGAAGAAGGCGGAAATTACAATCATTTAACGCTTCTTGCAAAAGATTTTAAAGGTTATCAAAATCTTATGCATATAGTAAGCATAGGTTTTACTGAAGGTTTTTATTACAAACCGCGCGTAGATAAAGAAGTATTGCGCAAATACAGCGAAGGAATAATAGCGATGTCCGGCTGTCTTGCGGGTGAAGTTGCCGCAAATCTTCTTAAAGGTAATATGACAAAAGCCGAAACCGCGGCAATAGAGTATTGTGATATTTTCGGTAAAGAGAATTTTTATATTGAAATAATGGATAATGGGCTTGAAAACCAGCAAAAAATTATTCCCGGCCTCATGGACCTTTCCAAAAGAACTGGTATCGAACTTGTCGTAACAAATGACTGCCATTTTTTAAAAAAAGAGGACGCGGAAATTCATGATATTCTGCTTTGCATAGGTACCGGTAAAACTTTAAACGATATGAATAGAATGCGTTTTGAATCGGACTTGTTTTATTACCGTTCTCCCGAAGAAATGGAAAAAGTTTTTTCGTATATTCCGCAGGCTCTGAAAAATACTTTGGCGATTGCCGAAAAAACAAACCTCAAAATAAAATCAGACCAGCTTCTTCTGCCAAAATTTCCAGTACCCGCAGAATATAAGTCCGATTCCGAATATCTTGAAAAACTATGCCTTGAAGGTTTGGTTAAAAGATATGTAAACGTAAAACCCGAACACGAAGAAAGACTTAAACACGAACTCGGAATCATAAATAAAATGGGGTTTGCTTCATACTTTTTAATAGTGTCAGATTTCATAAAGTACGCAAAAGATAACGGAGTGCCGGTAGGGCCGGGCAGAGGTTCTGGAGCCGGCGCAATGGTTGCTTATACGCTCGGAATTACCGATATATGTCCTTTGAAATACGGGCTTCTTTTTGAAAGATTTTTAAATCCCGACAGGCGTTCAATGCCAGATTTGGATATAGATTTTGCCGATTTCGGAAGAGATAAAGTGATTGAATATGTGCGCAAAAAGTACGGCGAAGAAAAATGTGCGCAGATTATAACTTTCGGTTCTATGCAGGCGCGGCTTGTGATAAAAGATGTTGCCCGCGTTATGGGCTTTACGCCTGCGGAATCAAACAATATAGCAAAACTTATTCCTTTTAATTCAAGCATTGCGGAAGCTTTACAATCTTCGCAGGATTTGGCAAAATTTGTCAAAACAGATGGCAGAATAGCAAAACTCATATCTGCGTCGCAGCGTTTGGAAGGATTAAAAAGGCATACCGGGGTGCATGCCGCAGGTATGGTTATCGCAAATGAAGAAATAATGAATTATTCTCCTTTGGCAAAAGGATCAAGAGACATAATCACAACGCAGTATGACGGAGTAGTGCTGCCGCAGCTGGGACTTCTTAAAGTTGATTTTTTGGGGTTAAGAACTCTTACTATTATAGATGAGTGTGTAAAACTCGTCAAAGAAAAAGAACCTAACTTTGATTTAAATAAAATATTTCTTGACGACACTAAAACTTATGAACTTCTTTCTGACGCCAAATCACTGGGTGTTTTTCAGCTTGAAAGCAAAGGAATGAGAGATCTTATAAGAAAACTTAGACCCTCTAACATAGAAGACATTATAGCTTTGATAGCATTGTACCGACCGGGTCCCATGGGGTCAGGCATGTTGGATGATTTTGTCGCCAGAAAACACGGCAGAAAAGAAATAGAGTATGATCACGAACTGCAAAAACCGATTCTTGCAGATACTTACGGCGTTATTTTGTATCAGGAACAAGTCATGAAAATGGCAATAGCTCTGGCCGGCTTTACCCCCGGAGAAGCCGACGGACTGCGTAAAGCTATGAGCAAAAAGATACCGGAGGTAATCGAAGCACAAAGGGAAAAGTTTGTCAACGGCGCGCAGCAAAAAGGTGTTGACAGAAAAATTGCGAATAAGATTTATGACAATATTTACGCTTTTGCAGGTTATGGATTTAACAAATCACATTCTGCAGCATATGGAATGCTCTCTTATCAAACCGCTTATTTAAAAGCCAACTATCCTTTAGAATATTTGGCGGCACTTCTTAATTCCGAGATAGGACGTTCAGCCGTAAAAGATAATGAAGAAAGCAGGCTTGTAACTTATCTTGCCGATGCCGAATCTTTCGGCATAAAGATACTTCCTCCAGATGTTCAGCATTCAAATGGAAAGTTTAAAGCCGAAGGGAAAAATATACGTTTTGGGCTTCTGGCGGTAAAAAATGTCGGAGAAGGCATAACCGAATCAATTGAACGGACAAGAAATGAAGGCTGTATATTTAAAGACTGGGATGAATTTTTGCAGCGCATAGATTTAAAATCCACAAATAAAAAGGCTCTTGAAAGCCTTGCCAAAGCTGGCGTTTTTGATGTTTTCGGGAAAGATAAACTTGAAATAAGAGCAAGTCTTCTGAAAAGCATCGATTCGTCCGTTGATAAAGCGGCAAAAATTAAGATGGAAAAGGAGTCCGCTCAAGGATTTTTATTTGACACTGCGGAAACTATCAGCAATGAACTTTCACTGCAAAAAGTTAAACCGCTCGAATCTTTTGAAGCTTTGGAATATGAAAAAGAAGTGCTGGGCTTTTATCTTTCGGGACATCCTTTAACGCCTCGTAAAAGAGAACTTATCGCATACTCAAATTACAGATTGGACAATCTCCCTGTGCCAAAAGAAGATATTGATATTAAAGATGCACAAATAGTACGCATTGCCGGCATGATTTCTTCAATAAAAAAGATGATTTCCAAAGCAAGAAAAGAAGCTTACGCAAAGTTTAAACTTGAAGATCTTCACGGCAGCGTTGAGGTCATACTTTTTCCTAAATCGTTTGAAAGATATCAGCGATATTTAACTGCAAATAATGTCGTGGTCATAAGAGGCAGACTTACGGGATCAGAAGGGCAGGTGGAAATTATCGTTGAAGATATGATGACTATAGATGAAGCAAAAGTAAAATTCCAACCGAACTGCGGCGAAGTGCATATAAAAATTTCCACAACAAGATACGATGACGACCTCAGCAAACAGCTTACAAAAGTATTTAAAGAACACAAAGGGAAAGCCAAAGTGTTTTTAGATCTCGAAGACCCTGTCCATGGCGATTACGCCCTTGAAACAGAATATATGTCAGATTGTTCTGATACATTTATCGCCTCAGTAGAAAAAATCATCGGAAGCCCAGATGTTGTCGAGCTTCACTATACGAATTGACTGTAAGGTTGGGTAAGGTTGGAGATTCTAAACAACAGAAGCTGAGAGGTTGAGTAAAGACAAAGATTAACAACGAATACCCCATCCGCGAATGCCATTAGCATTCGCGGATGGGGATGTTTTTTTGTTTTTATTAAATAAGTTATTACATATCACTTTACATTAATGATTACAACAATCCCTCTAACGTTAATTGTGCGTTTTTCCTTAAAGTCCAGCCGTTTTTGCCAGAACGGTAAGCTATATCTTCTAAAACACTTAATATTGTTTGCTTTTTAGGCGTCGTC
>JAITIP010000005.1 GCA_031279415.1 Candidatus Endomicrobium procryptotermitis
GACGACGCCTAAAAAGCAAACAATATTAAGTGTTTTAGAAGATATAGCTTACCGTTCTGGCAAAAACGGCTGGACTTTAAGGAAAAACGCACAATTAACGTTAGAGGGATTGTTGTAATATTGTTATATGTATAAAAATTAAATTTATTTTAAGAAAAGCGATAGTAAAATATGTCAAAAAGAAATGTTTTTCAGGATTATATTGAATATTTTTCTCTTAAAGCGGTCATGTTTTTTTTATATCTGTTTTCTCTTAGTTTTGCTCAAAAAATAGGGCAGATATTTGCATCATTTGCCTATTTTTTTGTTCCGATGAGAAAAAAACACGTCATAGATATGCTAACTTTTGCTTTTCCCGAAAAGTCTAAGAAAGAAATAAGAACCATAGCAAAAAATACTTATAAATCTTTTATGAAAACCATTATAGAGATGATATTTTTTCCGGTGCTTTCTGATAAAGCCATAGAAAATATGATGGTCTATGAAAACGAAGAAGTTATAAACGACGCTTTAGGCAGAAATAAAGGAATGATTTTCATGTCTGCACATTTTGGAAACTGGGAACTTACGGCTTTATCTTTTTCGAAAAGCCATCCAATGTCGGTAATAGTCGCAAAACAGTCAAATCCGCTGGTTGATAAAATGATAAACGACATAAGGACAAAAAGAGGTTTTAAAACAATAAACAAAGATGACAAAATGGCTTTCAGAAACGTGATCAAAGCTTTAAGAGCAAAAGAAACCGTAGCCATTCTCGCCGATCAGGACGCAGGAAAACAAGGCGTTTTTGTTCCTTTTTTTGGAAAGCTTGCGTCAACTCCAAAAGGTCCCGCTCTTTTTGCGATAAAAGCAGGCTGTCCTATAGTAACGGCTTTTGGCATAAGGCAGCCTGATGGAAAAATAAAAGTGAGATTTAAAGAAATTCCTTTTTACGATACGAAAGATGAAGAAGAAAATATAAGACTTATAAATGCGCAGTATTCTCGGCTGCTTGAAGAAGTAATAAGAGAATATCCAGATCATTGGTTTTGGTTTCACAGGAAATGGAAAACAATGCCTCCTTCCAATTTGTCCTAAGTTATTTCAATAAAAATAATTTTTGCCGCGAGGCTGAAAAATGAAAGTCAGGTTTTAATTTGAAAAAGGTTTGTCTATATTTAAACTGTAAAAATCCGGATATTTAATTCTTAGCCAAGCACTTTTTTTACTGTTGTGGATACTCTTTTTCCATCAGCTTGTCCATTTACCGCTGCGATTGCAGCTTTCATCACCACTCCAAAACTTTTATCATCAGATGCATCTGCCGCTTCTTTCACTTTTGCCAAAAGCTGTTCATCTGATAATTCGGCCGGCAAATACTGCTCAATGACTTTCAGCTCTTTCAGCTCTTTATCGATTAAGTCCTGCCTTCCTGCTTTTTCAAAATTATCAATGGACTCTTTTCTCTTTTTTACTTCACTTCTCAATACTCTGAATATTTCCTCGTCATTGATTTTAATGTTTTTCATCTCTCGGATATTGATTTCGTTTAATATGCCTCTTACGGTGTTTAAACTTATCATGTCTTTTGTACGCATGTAATTTTTTAGGTCTTCTTTAAATCTTTTAATCATTTTAATCTCCGTTTATATAATAATTTTGTGATACTTCAAGAATACTTCCGAAAACTATGTTTAACTTGTCTGCCGACCCCGCTTCCAATTCTATAACGGTATCTGCCCTTTGCGGTGATTTATATATTTTGAGATCTCCTATCTTAGCAGTCGATATCGGGATAGGAACATTTTTTTCTATCCCTGCGACTTCGTTTCCCGATATCCATATAATATCAATTGGGAATTTCATTTCTTTCATCCAAAAAGACTGAATATCCGATTCATAAAAGAAAAATATCATTCCGTCTTCGGGAATTTTTTCTTTATTGGACAATCCTTCAGCTTTTGCTTTAGGTGAATTTGCAACGACAAGATTCAGCTCATTATCCGCAAGCCTAACTTTTAATATGCTGCCGTCTGGAATGCTGAAAATATCTTTTATTTGAGATTTATGCGATACCATCTGCTGCTTTGTAAAAACGCAGGAGACAATAAACGCTGAAAAAATGATTAACAGAAATAATTTTATTTTCATTCTGCCTTATTTATTATCGTGAGTATTTTTTAATTATTGACATAATCCCGCAAGCTGGCTGCGGGGAACAACTTTGTTGCGGGGAAAATCTCAATCCAAGCTTGAAAGAATTTTGCTTTCATTGAATTATTTATTATAGCAAAATTGAAAAACATATGTATTGTTTGACATTATCATAATTATTTATTACAATAATAGTTGAATAATTATTCAACTATTAAATTAAAATCTTTTGGAGGATTTTATGTCGAATTCTAAAAATGACATTTTTAAATGTGATTGTAATGTTATTCATAAAAAAGTTGTCAGCCAGGTAAAAACTAAAATGCCCAAAGAAGAAAAATTATATGATCTTGCGGAATTTTTTAAAGTTTTCGGAGACAGTACGAGAATTAAAATTCTTTGGGCTTTAAGCGTTGCCGAGATGTGCGTTTGCGATATAGCCGTTCTTTTGAATATGTCAAAAAGTTCGATTTCTCATCAGTTAAGAATTTTGAAACAGACAAGACTTGTAAAGTATAAAAGATCTGGAAAAATAGTTTTCTATTCTCTCTGCGACAATCATGTAGAACGCGTGTTTAAACAAGGATTCGAGCATATTAATGAATAAAATAGGAGAAGTTTATGACATGGCTTAGAGAGTTTGAAGTTAACGGTTTGCGCTGTGCTGATTGCGCAAATAAAATAGAAATAAAAATTTCAGAAATAGAAGGCATTAAAGATGTGAAGCTCAATTTTGCATCAAAAAAGCTTTCTATTGAAACGGATAATGATTTAGGATTATTAGTCGCAAATCTCAATAAGATTGCATCCGAAATTGAATCCGGTGTGACTATAGCGCTTAAAAACAATAAAGAGAGCGGGTGCTGTGGAAAGCGCAGCGCTGAAAATAAGAACAAATTGAAACATATTCCGATACTGGCTGGAGTGTTGTTATTTGCTGCCGCTTTGATTTTTGTTTTACCTTATCGTATAGAATTTTTTATGTTCCTTGCGGCTTATCTTCTTATAGGTGGTCAGGTACTTGTTACTTCAGCAAGAAATATTTTGCGTGGAAAAATTTTTGATGAAAACTTTTTAATGTCAGCCGCAACCGCCGGAGCTTTTGCAATAACGCAATATCATGAAGCCGTTGCAGTTATGCTTTTTTACCGCATAGGAATGTTTTTTGAAGATACAGCAGTCAAAAAATCGAGAAAGTCTGTTTCTGAGCTTATGGATATTCGCCCTGATTTTGCAAATGTAAAAAAAGGGAATGATATAAAAAAAGTTTCTCCGCAAGAAGTAAATACAGACGATATTATAGAGGTTAGACCCGGAGAAAAGATACCTCTTGACGGGATAGTCATAGAAGGAAATTCTTCTCTTGACGTTTCGTCTCTGATGGGAGAGTCAATTCTTCGAGATGTAAGCATAAATGATGAAGTTTTGTCCGGTTCTATCAACAAAAATGGGCTACTCAATATAAAAGTCACAAAACCTTTTTTTGAATCTACGGTTTCAAAAATATTAAATCTTGTGGAAGAAGCGAGTACAAATAAATCCAAAACTGAGAAGTTTATATCGAAATTTGCAAAATATTATACGCCGGCCGTAGTTTTTTCTGCGGCATCTTTGGCAATTTTACCTCCTATTTTATTTAAAAATATGGCATTTTCAGATTGTATTTACAGAGCTTTAGTATTTCTTGTGGTTTCATGTCCGTGCGCTTTAGCAATTTCGATTCCATTAAGTTTTTTTGGCGGCATAGGTGGAGCTTCGAGAAACGGCATTCTTGTTAAAGGAAGCAACTATCTTGAAGCTCTAAATAATGCCGATTATTTTGCTTTCGATAAAACAGGTACGTTGACAAAAGGAATATTTGAAGTTACTAAAGTTATAAATGAAAACCCTTTCAGCGAAGAAGAAGTTTTAGAGTATGCAGCATATGCTGAAAGTTATTCAAATCATCCGATAGCGTTGTCCGTAAAAAAAGCTTACGGAAAACAGATTGATAAAACTAAAATTAAAAATTATGCTGAACATGCAGGACTTGGCATAAGTATGCAAATGGGCGATAAAAAAGTACTGGTGGGAAATACAAAGCTGTTAGATAAAGCTAAAACCACGCATAAAGAGTATAAAGATGTGGGAACTTTGGTTTATGTCTCTATAGACAATACATTTGCCGGTTGCATAGTCGTTTCGGATGAACTTAAGCATGACAGTAAAACGACTATAGATTCGCTGAAAAAAATGGGTATAAACAAAATAGCAATACTTACGGGCGACGTGAAAAAAACTGGAGAGAAAATTGCTGATGCTCTTGGTATAAAAGAGGTCTATACTAATCTGCTTCCCAATGAAAAAATAGATAAAGTTAAAGAGATTCGTCGGTCCAAAAAAGGCGGCGGAAACCTTGTTTTTGTTGGTGATGGGATTAATGATGCCCCGCTGCTTGCAGGAGCTGATATAGGAGTTGCGATGGGTGCCATGGGCAGCGATGCAGCCATAGAAGCCGCTGACATAGTTTTGATGACCGATGAACCTTCCAAACTTATTACGGTGTTAAAAATAGCTAAAAAGACAAAATCTATAGTTTGGCAGAATATTATTTTTGCTTTAGGCATAAAAGCAGTTGTTTTGGTTTTAGGCGCCGCAGGAATAGCTTCTATGTGGGAAGCTGTTTTTGCCGACGTAGGCGTTACTTTAATAACGGTTGTAAATTCCATACGTGCATTGAAAATTTAAAAACAAATAGATAATAAAGCGGAGAGCTAAAGCTCTCCGCTTTTAAAGTTTGCGGCTGTTTTTTATATTCCAAAATTTTTCTTAAGCTCGTTGAGTTTGTTTTTAAGTTCGGCAGGAATTGTATTGCCGAATTTTGCATAAAATTCTTCAATCATTAGTATTTCTTTTTTCCAATCTTCTTTGTCTATGTTTAAAAGTTTATCCATAGTTTCTTTTGATATGTTTAAACCGCTTGTGTCGATTGCTTTATCTTCGGGCATCAGCCCGATTTCTGTTTCTTTGGCGCCTGTTTTGCCTTCAATTCTTTCTATCATCCATTTGATTATTCTTGAATTGTCTCCGAAACCGGGCCACATAAATTTGCCATTTTCATCTTTTCTAAACCAATTAACCATAAATATTTTAGGCTGTTTTGAAGTTTTTTTACCTATAGAAAGCCAATGTTTAAAGTAGTCGACCATATTATATCCGCAAAAAGGCAGCATTGCCATAGGATCTCTTCTTACGATACCCTGAGCTCCGCCAGCGGCCGCCGTAGTCTCAGAACCGATAGTGGACGCGGTAAATACTCCACTTTCCCAATCTTTGCATTCATATACAAGAGGAATCGTGTCACGTCTTCTTCCGCCGAAAATTATTCCAGAAATCGGTACGCCTTTGGGATTATCATATTCTGTAGAAAGCGTGGGACAGTTATATATTGAAACCGTAAATCTTGAATTTGGATGAGCCGCAGGTTTCCCTGAGGCTTTGTCATATTTTTCTCCCCGCCAGTCCGTTAAATCCGCAGGAGTTTCATCCGTCAAACCTTCCCACCATGGAGAATTGCCAGAATTATCTATTGCGGTATTTGTAAAAAGTGTCGGGAAAAATTTGTTGTTTTTCAATGTGTTTACCATGACTGGATTTGTTTTTGTCCCGGTTCCGGGTGCGACACCAAACATTCCCGCTTCTGGGTTAATCGCATAAAGCTGTCCATCCTCGCCTATGTTAATCCATGCTATATCGTCTCCCAGTGTCCAGACTTTATACCCGGGAAATACTGGCTGGAGCAGTGCAAGATTTGTTTTTCCACAGGCTGATGGGAAAGCTCCAAGGAAATAAGTTACTTTTCCATCAGGAGCTTCCACTCCTATGATAATCATATGTTCTGCAAGCCAGCCTTCCTGATAACCTAGATAAGATGCGATCCTGAGCGAATAACATTTTTTTCCGAGCAGCGCATTTCCACCGTATCCTGAGCCGAAACTCATTACTGTATTGTCTTGAGGGAAATGCATAATAAATCTTCTGTCTGGATTTACGTCTCCTATGGAATGAATGCCTCTAAAAAAATCGGAAGAATCACCTATTCTTTCAACAGCCTGTTTTCCAGCTGTTGACATAATTCTCATGCTCAATGCCACATAAACCGAATCAGTTACCTGAATACAGTTTTTCGCGTATTTTGATTTTGGATTTCCCATGACAAAAGCAATAACATACATTGTTCTTCCTTTCATGCATCCCTTAAACAGTGCGTTCATTTTTGCTTTTGCTTCAGATGGTTCCATCCAATTATTGTTATGTCCGGCTTGTTCTTTTTCAGGGGTACATACGAAAGTGAGATGTTCTGTTCTGGCTACGTCGTTGGGATTTGAACGATGATAATATGAATTGGGATATATTTTGTCATTGAGCTTTGTCAACACTTTCTCTTTTTGTCCGACTTCCGCAAGTCTTATGGCTTCTTCCTTAGACCCATCCATGATATAAACCTTATCTGGCTGCATGATATCCTGCATTTGCAGGATAAAAAGCTCTATATGTGTTGACATTTCCATACTCCTTAATTGTTAATTTTTTATCTCCAAACTATTTTTTCATCTTTTTCAACAATAATTTTTTCCGTTGAATAAATACTTTTTACAATTTCTGCGGGTTTGAACCAAAGTTTTATTTCTCTTTCGGCTTCCGAAGTATCGGAAGAACAGTGTACCACGTTTTCATAAACGCCTTTTGTCGTTATCCTTCCGTAAGCTCCCCTTATTGAGACAGGGTCGGCTTCTTCAGGATTAGTAGCGCCGGCTATTTTTCTCATTCTTGTTATAGCATCTTCTCCCTGATATACAAAAGCGAGAACTCTATCCCACGGCTCTCCATAGACTTTACCCTGTATGTACTCTACGAGTTCTCTGAAAAACGGTTTGTCTTTTAAATGATAATAGTGTTGTTCGGCAAGTTCTTTGCTTACTTTTACCGCTTTTGCACCTATAATCACCATTCTTGCTTCGGAAAGTTTTGTCAAAATATTTCCTGTCAACGATTTTTTAATTCCGTCAGGTTTAATCAAAATTAAAAGCTGTTCGATTGCCATTTTTTCAGTCTCCTTAAAAGTTATTTTTGCCGATTATGCGTATATAAAAAATTTGCAGCATTTATGCGCTTCATGCCGCAAATCACAACATTACATATGATTATCATAACTAAAATATTATACAACAAATAATATTTTTTTTGCAAATTGGCACTGTTTAAATAACATTAATATTTCGGAAATTGAAAAAGATAAAGGAAATTGTTAAAATTTTTATATGTCTATTTCAAATTTAGAAGAAATTAAATGTCCATGCGGAGAAGTTTTTGAAGCCGAACTTTTGTCGGCCATAAGCGTTTGTGATAATCCTGAATTAAAAGAAGCGTTAATCTCGGGAGAAATCAATCTCGTATGCTGTCCTGCGTGCGGTGAAATATTTTATGCAGAAAGATTTATTCTTTATCATGACAGCGAAAGAGAACTTATTGCTTTCGTATATCCTTTAAGTTTTCAAAATCAAGCCGCCCAATGCAAAGAAAAGATGCATTGTGAGTTTAAAAAGGCTCTGGACAGTTTTGATGATAAAAATAAAATTTCATATGAACCTTTGCTTTTTTTTGGTATAGAAGATTTGGTAATGATGTTAAAAATCGAACAAGAGATTGAAGACGAAGAATCCATTGTGGCTTATATGTCGCGCGCTCTCGGATTGGGTTTGGCGAAAATCCCTTCAAATTTTGCCAGAAAATTTGGCATCCCAAAAGTTTTTCCGATTTTAAAAGAGGAAAAACAATTCGTGGAATCCTCTATGTCTGCATTAAAAAAACTTATAAAGCATAATCCAAACCTTCTTCATTATGTTAAACTTTCAGAAAAATTATCTGAAGACAAAAATCTTTCTGAAGAAATAAATAAAAAGGTGAAAAAGTGATAGAATTGCTAAAACGCTGCACCCCAAACCTTTTTATCGAAGCATTTTTATTGATAATCAATTTTCCTATTTGCTGGATTGGGTTTACTTGGCTCATACAGATGGCCAAAAAAAACGGATAATACATTACGGGAAATATCATAAAAACTTGTTTATCTTAAATACCATATTTCAATAATTGCCGTAACGTCGTTTACAATAATATCAATAGCTATTTTTAACCTGCATTTTGCAAAAAAACCTTCAAAAATCAATAAAAAATTCATATGATTGACAAAGAAAGCCAAAAAATATAAAATTATTTTTAAATTTCACGCCAGTCTAAAGGATAAAATGGGAATTTTGATATATATCGTCGTGCTGCTTTTTTCCATAATTATGCATGAGTTTGCGCATGGATATGCCGCTTATTTGAGAGGCGACGATACGGCAAAATATGCAGGAAGGCTTACTTTAAATCCTATTCCCCATATAGAACTTTTTGGTAGCATAGTTTTACCGATTTCTTTATTGCTTCTTCATGCTCCGGTTATTTTTGGTTGGGCAAAACCGGTGCCGATAAACTATGCAAAACTCAGAAATCTTAAAATAGATATTCCTTTAATTTCTTTTGCCGGACCCGCGGCCAATATAGCACTTGCCATTGCTGCCGGGATGGGAATCAGGATTATCCGCATGTTGCTTTCTGCCGAACAAGGCTTCACAGGCGCGATAGCTTCTATTTTTTACGTTATGGTAATTATAAACGTTGTTCTTTTGGTAATAAATCTGGTTCCAATTCCGCCTTTGGACGGTTCTAAAGTGGTAACTTATTTTATGCCGCATGATATGGCGCGCAAATATCTGAGCCTTAACCCTATTGTATGCACGCTTTTACTGATTTTGCTTTTATGGTCTGGAGTTTTATGGAATATTATAGAGCCGTTAATCAATTATTTGGTTGTTTTATTAAGCGGAGTTCCACTCAGGTAGATGAAAAATGAAAAAGAAAGTTTTGTCGGGCATGCGTCCCACGGGAAGACTGCATCTTGGTCATTATTTTGGTGCGTTAAAAAATTGGATAGAGCTTCAAAATGAATACGATTGTTTTTATATGTCCGCAGACTGGCATGCGCTGACTACGGATTACGCCGATACTTCAAAAATAAATGAAAATACTTTTGAAATGGTCGCAGACTGGATTACAGTCGGAATAAATCCTGAAAAAAGCGTTATTTTCAAACAGTCGCAAGTGAGCCAACACAGCGAACTTTTTTTAGTTTTATCGATGATAACGCCTTTAGGATGGCTTTACAGATGTCCCACATACAAAGAACAGCTTAATGAGATAAAAAATAAAGATTTGAATAATTTTGGCTTTTTAGGTTATCCTGTACTACAGGCGGCTGATATTCTGCTTTATATGGCGGACATAGTTCCCGTAGGGGAAGACCAACTGGCACATCTGGAACTTACTAGAGAAATAACAAGAAGGTTCAATAATTTTTACGGCAATGTCCTGGTTGAACCTCAATCGAAACTTACGGAATCTGCCAGAGTTCCCGGAATAGATGCGAGGAAGATGTCAAAATCATACGGGAATTCGCTTTTGCTTGGAGAAGATGACGATTCCATAAAGAAAAAAGTCCGTGATATGTATACAGATCCTTTGAAAATAAAAAAAGATGATATTGGCCACACTGAAGGTTGTGTTGTTTTTACTTTTCATAAGATTTTTAACAAAAATTATAAAGAAAGAGAAACCGAATGCAAAGCAGGAAGCATCGGCTGCGTTACGTGTAAAAAACAGCTTACGGAAATGCTTTCAGTTTTCATGAGACCTCTTGCGCAAAAAAGAGCCGATATAATGAAAGATAAATCTTATCTGGAAAAAGTTTTAAAAGAAGGTACGGAAAAAGCAAGAGAGACTGCGGCTTCAACTATGTCCGATATAAGAAAAGCTCTTAAATTTTAATCTGGATTTGCGGGATTTTTATGACATATGACATTCACACTGATTCTTTTGAAGGTCCTTTAGACCTTCTTTTGCATCTTATAAAAAGAAATGATTTGGAAATAAGCGAGATAAAAATAGCAGAAATAACTTCGCAATATCTTGCATATATTGATTTAATGAAAGAGCTTAACATTGACATTGCGGGCGAATTTCTCGTCATGGCATCGATATTGATGCAGATAAAAGCGAAGACACTTCTTCCTTCAGACAGTGAAAAAGAAAACGAAGAAGATCCGTTTGATCACCTTAAAAACAGGCTGCTGGAATATCAGAAATATAAAGAGGTAGGCAAACTTTTATCGTATAAAATTCTTGAAACTTCGCAGATTTATTACAGGCCGGCTCCATCGGTCAATAAGCATGATTATGTGCTTGATGCTTCTGTTTTCGATCTGATAAGCAGTTTCAGAGATGCTCTCACAGCTTTACCTGAAAGCGTGAAAGAAATAATGTATAAAGAAATTCCCATTGAAATGAAAATAAGGGAAATTCTAGATGTATTGGAAGGCAGGCAGTATGTTTCTTTTACTGAAATTCTCAAAATTCAAAGAACCAGAATGGATTTGATAGTGTGTTTTATGGCTGTGCTTGAACTTGTAAAAAATAAACAGATAGTGGCAAAACAGTCGGAACTGTTTCAAGATATAAGAATTTATAGAGTTTATAATGAAGTCGAACCAGAAGTAAAAGAAGACAACGGCGTGTTCGAGTTCGCAAAAGAAAAAGATGACAAGAATGCAAAACTTCTCACGACTGATTTGGAGCTTAGTGGTGAACCCGATGTCTCAATAAAAGAAAACCAAGAGGAAAATAATGGAAATATCCGAAGTTAAAAAAATTTTGGAAGCTTTGCTTTTCGTTTCTGAAAAGCCTTTAAGTCTTAAAGATATCAGAGATATAATAAAAGAAGATTATGCAGAAACCGATAATATTGAAAATATTTTAAATGAATTGAAAGCCGAATATGACGGTTTAAATAAGCCTTATGAAATAAAATTTATCGCAGAAGGCTGGATATTTGCCACAAAACCTGACTTTTCTCCTTGGATAAAAAAACTTTTAAAAGAAAAAACCGTTTTAAAACTTTCGCCTTCGGCTTTAGAGACTCTTGCCGTGATAGCTTATAAACAGCCTATAACAAGAGCCGAAATTGATGAAATAAGAGGCGTTGAATCCTCCGGAGTATTAGATACTTTGATTGACCGCAAACTGATAAAAATAGTGGGCAGAAAAGAAACTTTGGGAAGACCTTTGCTTTACGGAACGACACAGGAATTTTTAAAACATTTCGGGCTTGCACATCTAAGTGAGCTTCCTTTAATTGAGGACATTCCAAAAGAAAATCAGCAGACCGATGTCGCCGCAGAAACGGAACTTCCTTTCGAGCAAAATAAAAATGACGTCGAATATAAATCTGCAGAAAATATTGACGGCAAAATCAAAATCCCTCAAGATGAAGTTTAGAGTAAATGAGCAGAAAAGCTTCTGAAAATAGTAATGTCGGCGCTGAAACGCAGCTTTCACAAAAGAATTTTGAAAATGTCGACAAAAAAGAAAATACTTATGATGAAAGCATAAAAAATGATTGAAATTCTAGTTCTTGTCGTATTTGATTTAATAATATATAATATGTAAAGATTATTTTATCTATTTTTTTATAAAAGGTGAAAGAATAAATGAGCGGAAATAAATCGCAGCAAAGTTTGGATTTAGGTTTGTTTATTAATGATCAATACGTGACAGTGAAAACAATCGGACAGGGTGGGATGGGAGTTGTGTGGCAGGCTTATGATTTCAGCCTTAGAAATTTTATCGCCATAAAAGAACTTCTGAGCGAATTTTCTGAACCTAAATTTGTTGACATGTTTTATAAAGAAGCTCTGATAGCAAAAAATATTATACATGATAATATTGTCAGAGTGCAGCATTTCTGGAAAGGCAGCAACGGCTCTTTTTACATTTCGATGGATTTTGTAAGAGGTGTTGATCTTGAAGATTTGATAAAAAGATGCAATGAATTAAAAATAAAAATACCGTGGGAACTTTCCGTGCTTATATGTATAAGCATGCTTAAGGCGATAGATTATGCCAACCGTATAGCCAGAGATTCCATAACTGGAAAACCTTACGGAATAGTTTACAGAGACATATCTCCTGGCAATGTTTTAATTTCATTTGACGGCAATGTCAAGTTAAGCGATTTCGGCATTGCAAAAACCGCCGATGAGATAAATGAAGGTATGAAACAGAACGTCGTTACTGGAAAATACCCCTACATGTCTCCGGAACAAATAAAGGGAATTTCAGATATTGATCACCGCGCCGATGTATTTTCAATAGGTGTGGTTTTTTATGAAATGCTTACTGGAAAACGTTTATATTCCGGAGAGAATTCCGAGATCAAGCATCAAGTATTAAATCAGAAATTTGACACGGGGTTTCTCAGCGGCATTCAGCTTCCTTATGAGATAGGCGAAATTCTGTCAAAAAGTCTCGAAAAAGACAGGGAGATGAGATACGAAAGAGCCATTGAAATGTACCGTGATTTAAGAAGAATTTTGAAAGGTGTCGAAACCGAAGAACTTGCCATTGATTTAGCATCGTTTATTTCAAGAGTTATGGAAAAAGAGCTAAAAGCTTCCGATGAAATCATAAATGTCGTAAAAACTTTGGATAGACAGGAAATAAAAAATAATATGGCTATTCCAAGGGTGCTTTGTAACGATTTTATAGTCGGTGAAAATACAAAACCTGCCGATACTGTTGTTTCTCTTGAAGCGTCGCCAGTTCAGGATTCAGCTCAGGATGATACTGAGCCTGATGCAGCTCCATCGGTTTCCGTTTCTCCAAAAATAGAAAAACCATTAGCGGCTCAAACAACCCGGCAGCCTCAGCCGCCGGCACCTTCTTCTCAGACGTATCCACAACAATTGCAGGCCGAAGCCAAAGGAAAAACTGTGTTTGAAGAAGTTGGAGATTGGCTTGTAACAAAATTTAAAGAACTTAAAAATAAGATAATAAAAATAATTGCTGCTTTAATTTTGGCAGTTTTATTGTTTTTCGGTTTGGATATTTTTATACAAATTACGCCTTTCGGAAAGGGCGTATACTCATGGCTTTATCCGCCTGATGTCGTAATAACTACTGTTCCTGCCGGAGCTACCGTGAGTATGAAAACAAAAGAAGGGGAAGTAATATTGCAGAATGCCAATTCATCTGCGCCCATACCTTTGAGAAAAGTACAGCCGCAAACATATATTGTTACCGCATTAAAAGAAGGGTTCAGACCGGTACAGAAAGTCGTAAGGATCGAAGACAGAATGAGCAAATCAAACAGAGACAGAAGTGAGAAGATAGAAATAATGTTTGACTTCCTGCTGGATGTTGACTCGGAACCACATGGAGCTGATGTCTATATTGATGGCAATAAATTTGGCGTGACGCCGTGTAAAATACAGCTTATGGCAGGCGAACATACCGTAAGACTTGCTTTAGCTGGATTTGAAGATTTGGGTTCAAAAGCAAAAGAATCCAAAGAAGGACAATGCAATATAGATTTTTCAAAATCTAACAGTGATGAGATGTTCAACGGGGTAGACAAGAAATTTTGGAAAACGGAACTAAAAAATATTAGCGGTGAAAACGTTTTTAGTATAAAAGGACATATGTATAAAAAATTTACTTTTACGTCCGTTCCTCAAAAAATGATAATTCATATTGAAGGCGAAGGTCAGCCAAGAGGCAATACGCCTATAACGGTGAATATGAAAGCGGGTAGCTATAAAGTCAGAATGCTTGATCCTGAAGGAAGATACGGCGAAGCGACAAAAAATATAACCGTTTCCGCAAATTCCGAATCAGAACTGTATGTTCATATGAATAAACTTATTTCTTTCAGGGTGCGGTCAAAAGACAATCCGTCAGAATCTTTCATATCAAAATTGACAATACAGGGAAAAGAGTTCAGTACTACTAAAAATGTGGGTACCGGCAAACCTATAGTTGTGCCATTGCCTACTAGCGGGAAATATAATTTTACATTTACAGCGGATGAATTTAAGCCGTATTTTGTAAGAGATGTTGATGTTGCTAACATAAGCAGCGTGACGGGAAATATGGAATATGCTCAGGTTGCATTAGATTTCAATATAGTTACAATGGAAGGCGATAAAGAAATTCCTTTAGAAAATGCATATATCTGGCTTGAGAATACACTTGCAGGGAAAACGGATTCAAAAGGTTTTTGGACAAAAAAAGTTAACCCAGGAAAAATAGCGGGGAAAATAATCGTAAAAGATTATGAAGAGCAGCCTTTTGAAAAACATGCGGCTCCCGCAAAAGGTGCAATGGTTAAAGTTGTTATGATCCCGATGGAACCGCTGGTGCCGGAGACTTTTATTCTTCCGATTAACGATGAGCCTGCTGCGTTGCCTCAATCACTTATGCTTCCGGATAAACCTATAACGAGACAACAACCGCCGCCGCCATCTACTTCTCCTATTAGAAAGGATGACGTTCAGGTAATAGTTTGTCCTCATTGCGGATATATTAACACGGTTCCTGCGGGGAGAAGGTTAAGATTTTGTGTGAACTGTGCAAAACCTTTAAAATGAATGAAAGAGGTATTATGAAAACTTTGTTTAGAGCATTGATTTTTTTATTTTTCATTATCATTTTGTTTAGTGTAAAAACTTTTGCAGATGTACCAAAGACCATTGCTTTTCAAGGAAGACTTACCGATAACACAGGATTTCCTGTAACCGCAAGCAATAAAACTTTTACTTTCGATTTTTATGATGCTCTAACCGGAGGAAATTTGGTTTTTTCAATAATCGTTTCAAATGTAAACATAAATGACGGCATATACGGAGTTATATTGGGTTTTTCAGACAGTCAAATTGAAGAATTCAACAGACCTCTTTTTGTACAAGTGGCATATAATGACGGCGCTGCAAATAATGTGATAGGTACAAGAACTGCCCTCGGAAGCAGCCCATATGCTTTATCTATAAGAGACCACTCTATATCAACTGTAAAGATCGCAACCGGAGCGGTAACAACTGAAAAGATAAATGATGGCAGTATAACTCCGCTAAAAATGAATTCTTCTTCGGGAACTTTTGATATTTCGGTTACAAGTGCTTTGTATGCCAGCGTTGCGCAAATTGCAGATTCTGTTTCTTCGTCATTTACGGTCAGCAGCGCTTCATACGCTGTAGGGGCAGGTACGGCGGCATATGCGACAGGTGCAGGATATGCCATAAATGCAGGTACGGCGGCATATGCATTGACTGCTGGGACAGCGGCATACTCGGAAGATTTTAATAAAAATGTGTTAGTTGCAAGTGCGGCAT
>JAITIP010000006.1 GCA_031279415.1 Candidatus Endomicrobium procryptotermitis
GAAGCGAGATTGAAAGCAGAAGAGGAAGAAAAGGAAAGACTTGCAAAAGAAGAAGCGGAAAAAAGAGTGAAAGCTGCTGAAGCCGAAGAAGCGAGATTGAAAGCAGAAGCGGAAGAAAAAGAAAGACTTGCAAGAGAAAAAGCAAAACGAAAAGCGGAAGCGGAAAGATTGCAGTCTGAAGAAGAGAGAAGAGAAAGAAAAGCAAGACATGAAGCTGAACTTCAAGCTGCTCTTGAGGCCGAAAGAAAAGCAAAGGAAGAAGCCGAAGGGCTTGTGCAAGAAGAAGTGGAAAAACAGATTGCTGTTGAGTCTGAAAAGAAGGTTTTAGAAGAAAAGCAAAAGGAAGAATCAAAACCGAAAAGAGATTATTCAGTTATCACAACTTTCGGAGAAGCGCTTGAATCTATTGCCGCCGAACCCGATAATTTTAATCATTATTTAAAGCGCGCGGCATTGTATGAACGCAAAAAAGATAATCTTAACGCTTTAAATGATTATCAGCAAGCTGAAAAACTTACAGGCGGAAAAGAGTGTTCGGTTTTTGTAGCTAGAGGGAATTTTTATTTTAATACCAATCAGATGAAAGAGGCAGAAATGGATTTTAGCAAAGCTTTGGAGCTAAATCCAAATGATTCTAGCCTTTATTTAAAAAGGGCACAAAGCAGACAGTCGCTTGGCAAAGAAACTGATTTTTTTCAGGATCTGGACAAGGCCGCAGACATAGACGCCGACAATGCTCAGATATATGTAATCCGCGCCGAACACAATGTTTACAAGAATGCTTTTCAGAAAGCTTTAGACGACGTCAATAAAGTTATTGAGTTAAAATCCGACAATGCAAGTGTATATTATTTTAAAGGTTTTATTAATTTTAATTTGAAAAATTATAAAGAATGTTATGAAAATATGTCAAAAGCTATTGAGTTGCATACCGAAGAAAAAGAGATTTACAAATATTTGGGGATATGTGCTTACGAACTTGAAAAATTTAAAGAAGCGGTTAATTATTTGTCCAAAGCTTTGGAATACGGAATGCAGGGGCAAGACATTTATTCTTACAGGGCAACGGCTGAATTCAAAATCGGCAATTTTGACAGAAGCGTTGCCGATATATCCAAAGCGATAGATTTAAATCAAAAGAATTTTTCATATTATTTATTAAGAGCTAGGAACTACGATAAGCAGGGCGTTTTTGATAAAGCTTTTAAAGATTATGAAAAAGCTTTAAAACTTAACTCTGCCGACGTTGATATAAGAGTTGAAAAAGCTCATTTTCTTGTAAAGTATGAAAAATTCAGCGGCGCAGTGAAAGATTTTACTGATCTTCTTTCTAAAGAAAATATGAATGCTGAATTTTATAAAGAGCGCGGTTTTTGTTATCAGAAATTGGGTAAAGATAAAAATGCAAAAGCGGATTTTGAGCAGGCGCTCAAACTTAATCCTTCAATAGATGTTCCGATAGAAAAGCCTAAGGAAGCTGCAGTCATTAAAAGGTCGGAACAGCCAAAAAAGAAAGAAGAAAAGGAGATTGAGGCTGAAGAAGTTGCAAAAGAAACTGAAATAAAACCTCATGAAGATAAAAAAGAAGAAGCTCCAAACGAAGAAAATAAAGAAATTTTGTCCGAAGCAGAAAAAGAAGAAATAAAAAAAGCGGCCGCGGTTGTTGAAAATATATTAAATCAAAAAGCACTTGCCCCCGACAAAAAAAATGACGTATTGTCGCAAGGAAGCAAAAAAGATATGCCTTTGAAAGCGTCGGATGAAACAAAAGAAAAAGAAGATAAGTCGAAAAAACATGGATTTTTTTCTAGATTGTTCGGCAAACAGATATCATCTGAGGGTAAAGATGTCAAAAAAACGGAAATAAAAACAGAACTTCCGCAACGGCAAAAAGATATTTTGAAAAAATCAGAATTGCCGAAGCTTGAACCTAAGACAGAATTGCCGCGGCCTAAACCAGCGGCAGCCAAACTGCCTAAAGTTACTCCTGTGCAAGTGGCAGCTAAAAAAGAAACTGTTACGCCCGGAATAGATTTGCTGTTTAACAGAGCCAATGCGAATGTGAAAAATAAAAAATATGATCTGGCAATAGAGGATTTTAACAAAGTTTTAGAAACCGATCCGTACCATCTGCAATCGTATTTGTTAAGAGCGGATTTGTATGTTGTGCTTGGAGAGGAGGATAAAGCGATAAAAGATTTAAGCAGAGCTATAGAAATATCTCCGGCGGGCTTTATATCATATTTTAAACGCGCAGAAATATATTTTTTAAAAGATATGTTAGATGAAGCTTTTGCCGACTATCAAAAAGTTGTTGAAATAAACTCTAAATATGGCGGTGCTTATATGGGAATGGCGAATATATATGCCAAACGAGGTCAAAATGAAGAAGCAGTTGCGCATTACAGATTAGCTAAAAAATACGATATAAAATACGGCAAGCCGGCTGATGCCGAAATCCAGAGACTCTCTGGAAAATAATTTTTGGCTAATAAATCTATTGACATTAAGCCTTTTTTTTGCAATTTCTCCTTTATTGTTCGCATTTATTGAACTTCTGCCACTTTTGCCGTAAGACTCTCGGTTTATGCTGTTGCTTACTATTGCTAAGCTGCTAAGTTTTTCTGCCGTTCAATCTTCTCATTCATTCAATATTATAGATTTTATGTATCTGCGTCATCAGATGGGTTTTCGGAAGTTTTTTCAATGCACAGGAATATAAAGTGTGTATACTGCTCATTTTCGGTTTGTCTTTGCCTGTTGATAACTGAATTATGAAATGTGTATTTTTTGATATTCTGTTTATTAGTTCAACGGCTTTTTTTATCTCGAAGATTTTGGTTTTATTTGTTATTACGCTTTTGATAAAAGCTTTGTTTTTTGAAATTTTAAGAAATTGTTCATGCTCTTTCCAAAAACTTTTTCCGCAATCGGAAGCAAATTTAAAATCCATTGAAACTATATCACAAAACTTTATAATTTTGCTTAACTGATCCGGTAATGTTGAATTTGTTTCAAGGTATGTCAGAAAACCCTCTTTTTTGATTTTAGGAAGAAATATTTTTAAAAAATCAGCATATATAAGCGGTTCTCCACCTGTAATCGCTATGGATGGAGTCGGTGATAAAAATTTTTTATATTTTTTATACAAAAATTTAACTTTATCTGCGAGATCTTCAGGAGTCATGTATATTGTCTTGTCGGACACTTTTATCGAGTATGCTGTATCGCAATAAGAACAGTTTAAGTTACAACCTGCAAATCTTACAAAAATCTGTGCCAGTCCAGTGTAAAGTCCTTCTCCCTGATAAGAAAAAAATATTTCATAAAACGGAGCTTTTATGTCAGGCTGATGGATCATTTAATCCCGCCTCTTTAAAGCCTTTGGCTCTTAACTTGCATGAATCGCATTTGCCGCACGGTTTTTTCAGTCCGTTATAGCATGACCATGTATATTTATAAGGAGTTTTCAATTTTGTTCCGAGTTTTATTATCTGTGCTTTTGTCATGTGAATGAGAGGTGCTTTGATTTTAATTTTTAGCCCAAGAGCTTTTAAAAGTTTATTGTAAGCTTCTATAAACTGAGGCCTACAGTCTGGGTAACCTGAAAAATCAAGAGCGTTTGCACCTATAAAAATGCTTTGTGCTTTTATTGATTCTGCAAAAGATAAGCCATAAGAAAGAAATAAAGTATTTCTTCCGGGAACATAAGTAATGGGAATTTTTTGCGCAATAACTTTATTCTTGGGAACTTTAATGCTTTTATTAGTAAGAGCGTCTTTTGACCATGGAAGAGATAAACTTACTATAGAATATCGAACTTTTAATTTTTCTGCTATTTTTACCGCGGACTTAATTTCTCTGTCATGACGTTGTCCGTAATTAAAAATAAGAGATTCGCATTTATATCCTTTTGAAAGCGCATAGCACAAAACAGTAGTTGAATCAAGCCCGCCGGAAAATAAAATTATGGCTTTCTTTTCTTTTTTCATTAAAAAAAACTCCTAGACTGTCATAAGACTGTAAGTTTTGAGGTTTGGCAGCAACAAGAACTGATTTTGCGAGTTACTGTAACGTTTCAATACGGACTGCATAATGACAAATGGTCCTTTATCTTTGACATTACTCAGCTTCTGCCATTGCTGAAGACGTTTCACTTTCCCATACTTCTACTTCGCATACTTTTGCCGTATCGATTTCCACTTTTTTCAATTCATTTAAAATATACGCCGCTATATTTTCAGCTGTAGGATTTATGTCGTTAAACGGAGGAATTTCGTTGAGAAATTTGTGATCGAGATAGTGTATTATTTTATCCAAACGAGCTTTAATATCGGTAAAATCCATAAGCATTCCAGTTGAATCCAGTTTGTTTCCACAGAAAGCCGCTCGCACTTTCCAGTTGTGTCCGTGCATATTTTCACATTTGCCTTTATACTCCCTTAGACAGTGAGCCGAGGCGAATCCTTTTACTACGGAAAGTTTATATTTCATTTTTTACTCCAAATATACTTTTTTTACGTTTTTAATTCGTTTTGCAAAAAAACAGCTTCCTATTTTTCGAAATTTCTCGGGATTATCGCTTACGTAAAAAGACAATTTTCCGTCGTTTCTCTTTTCAGAAAGCATATCTCTTTCAGAGAGAATCTCTTTAACAACTGAAGCTGTAGCTTTTGCTGAATCTATTAAAGAGATATTTCTTCCCACATTTTTTTTAAGAGTTTTTTTTAAAAGAGGATAATGCGTGCAGCCTAAAACCAGTGTATCTATATTTTTTGATATAAGTGGTTTGAGATATCGTTTTACGATTTCGTCCGTTATTTTGCCTTTATTCCAGCCTTCTTCCACCAAAGGCACAAAAAGTGGGCATGCCTGCTGGTAAACTGCTGCGGCAGAAATCTTTTTTACAGCTTTATAATAGGAGTTACTGTCGACGGTCCCTTCAGTGCCTATAATTCCGATTTTTTTATTTCTTGTAGACCGTACTGCCGCTTTGGCTCCTGGTTCAATAACACCGATAACGGGTATGCCGAGCTGCTTTTTTAAAACGGGTAGAGCAAAAGCCGACGCCGTGTTACATGCTATTACCAGCATTTTTATATCTTTTTTTATAAGAAAAGAGGCAATATCCTTTGAAAATTTTATAACGGTATTTTTGGATTTTGAACCGTAAGGAACATGAGCCGTATCTCCAAAATAAATAAGATTTTCGTTCGGGAAAGCTTTATTTATTTCTGACAGCACGGTTAAACCGCCGAATCCGGAATCAAATATTCCGACGGGCTTATTTTTTGCCATTGATTTTGTCTTTGCGCGCATAATATTTTTTTATTCCTTCATAAACCGAATCTGCTACTGCGGTCTGAAATTTTTTTGAATTTAATTTTGACTCTTCGGAATAATTGCTTATAAAAGCACTTTCGATGAGGACGGAAGGCATTTGTGCGCCCCTGAGAACGTAAAAATTGGCCTGTTTAACTCCCCTGTCGGGAATTTTAAGCCTTCCGGGAGTTTCTCCAGATATAAAACTGCAAAGTTCTGAAGATTCGTTAATATATTCGTTTATCATCATCGACCAGAGCATTTCCTGTAGAAGCGCGCGTTTTTTTGTAGGCTTACCTTCGAGTTCAACCACAGAGTTTTCAAGCGTTGCCGTCGCTGCAGACTGAGCGTCTGTGGCTTTTTCCGATAAAAAGTAAATTTCAAAACCGCTTGCGTTTCTGTTAAAATTTGAATTACAGTGTATTGATACAAAAAGATCGGCACTGCATTCGTTTGCAATGTTTGTCCTGTCGACCAGCGCGATAAAAGTATCGTCTTTTCTGGTTAAAATCACTTCATAATCATCGTCGCTTTTAAATATTTTATCCAGTTCATGCGCTATGGAAAGGTTAATATCTTTTTCTTTTGTGCCGTTAGGTCCTATCGCTCCGGGATCTTCCCCGCCGTGTCCGGCGTCTATAACGATAATTCTTTTTTTCTCAAGAAGCCTTTTCTTCGCCGTTTTCTTAGGCATAATTTCTTCCGCCGACGCAGTATCATCTACTATGGAATAACTGTCGTCAACGATTGTTTTTTCCTCAAATTTTAACACTGGAACTTTTGCCAAATCTGCATTGTCTTTGCCTACCTCTATCGGAGCCGTTACTTCGGTAATTTCAGCTTCTCCATAATCGTCTGGGAACAGTTTTTCATTGTCTTTTAGATAATCTGGCAGCGTGTTATATTCTTCGGAATCCGGTATGGAAGAGTCTGTCAGCGACGTCAAATCTACGGGCTGCGAATGTTCTATGTCAATGGCTATTCTGTAAGGATTTTTTAGTTTTGAACTTTTTACTATTTTAGGAGTCTGCTGAAGGCTTATTTTTATTACCGCATCTCTGCCATCGGTATTGTAAAGAATATCAGTAATGGCACCGTTATTTGCATAGACAAAATCTCTCTGTACTTGTCCGCGGTGCACCTTTAATATTATAGAACCAGTATCTTTTGAAATCGTATAAGGCAGATTTTCAGACAACTCTACAATTACTTGAGTTTCTTCTGGTCTGGTGAAATATCTTACGGAATTTATATTTGAATACGATGTTATGGTCAATATGTCGGTATTGTCGTTCCATGATGTTTCGGCAGCTGCCGCTTCCGAAAATTCATTTAAAGTAAGAAGTTCGGGGGAAACGTATAGCTCGTTTTTTATAAGTCTTGAAGGCATTTCCGTCTTTTTTATTTTCTTCCCGAATATTACCTCTCGGCTGTTTGCTTTTATGTCTACTTTTTTGCCGTTAAGATGCATAGTTACCATGGAACTGACTGGTTTCCATTCAAGAGTCGCATTATAAATTTCTGCAAGTTCCTTTATGGCAAAATATTTAGTTTTATCCGTAATCGAGTAAGTGCTGACTCCAGAAAAGGCATTTCCATCGATAATTACAAAAACTGGGTTTGAATCTGGAACGGCGTTTTTCTCCTCCGGATAAACCGACGGCGTACAAAAAAACACAAGATACCCCATAATAAATAAACTAATCAATTTTTTCATTTTTATTTTTGAAATCCACCTTTTTTTCATCAATGTATAATTCTTTTATAGAAGCGTTTCCGTATGTGTCAATAACGATTTTTGCCGAAACTTTGTTTCTGTTTATTGCAGATTCTATTTCTTTACCTTCGCCTTCTGCAACAAAAAAGTTTTCTATTCCGTAAATGATTGAAGCGTATTCTCTATCGACTGGGCTGTCAAAATTTTTGCCTGCCGACACGGTTCCCGCTATAAAAAGGCCTTTCTCCGGCCGGGTTTTGTAAATATCTCCACCTTTATAGTATTTGCCGTCTTTTAGCAGCATTATGTAAACTTTTTCATTATTATAAAGAATGTCATCTTCACCATATCTGCCAACAATTTTCTGTTCTTCGGTTATCGAAGTTATTTCATAATATAAAATTATGTAATCGCCGCGGAAAATGTCCCTTGGATCCACGGGCATAACCCTGAGCATGACTTCATCTCCTGTTCTAAGCTGCAATTCTTTATATGCCGTATAAGAAGCTATAATTAAAAACCACAAAGCCATAAGCGCATAAAAAGCAGTTTTACGATTCATTTGGTGTCCACGTCGCAAGGGGTTTTTTAAATCCCATATTTATTGTGCGACGTTTATGTTCCAAAAATAGAGCCGCACCTATAAGCAAAATTCCACCTGCAAGAAAAAATAATGAACGCGGCAAAAGTTTCCAAAAGAAATCAAAATATTTTACCGTGATAAAAACTATAATCCAGAAAATTGCCGTATTTACGTAAAAAGTTTCGGCTTTTTTATATCCCACGTATATAAGCACCAAAATTATAGATATAAAAAACAAATTCGTGATAATTCTTACCCATTCGTAACGGATAAAAATATTTCCATAAAGAATTACACACATACAGATTAAAGACGTAATTAAAATACTTTCGGCATTATTTGCTTTTGATTTTGATGGATTAAAGAAAAAAGATACAATAAACATGGCTATGGAAAAAATAAGCATTATATCTGTAAACCATGGGAATACCATATAATTTTGCAACTCGACGTTAGTAACCGCAAAATAATTGAATGTCATAAAAAAAGTGCAAAAATATGCAGCTAGTATGCCGAACTTTTTAAATACTGAGGATAAATTTGCAGTGCTTGAAAAAAATTTATTAAATCTTCCAAAAGAATAAACAAACAAAGCGGCAATGCAGTAAACAAGAGGCAGTGATCTTAAATATTCATCGTGCATGTAATTTTTTAACATGAACGCGCTTATCCATATGGAAAATAAAACGCATGAAAGAACGGCGACTGAATGCGAATGCAGGATATATGCATAAGGAATAATTCCGAGAATCCATATAAGTATCAAAACGTGCATTCCGGAAGAATTAATATGATATATCTGTGCGGTTAAAAATATGAGCGCTCCAAACATTACTGTACTCAGAAAAAGAAGCGAAGCTCCAGTTCTCGGATATTTTTTATTTTCAAATTCCAAATAATATCCACTAAAAGCACAGCCAAAAGTTATTGCGGACATCAGGAAAACTTTTATCATTGCCGGTATTACCTGCCAGTTGGCGCTTATAAAAAGAAGAAAGCCCGCGCCGGCAAGCACAGCACCTATTAACGAAAATGTAAGTATAATTTTTTTTGAGCTTCTTTCGGAAGAACCTTTTTTGATGTCGGCAAGCATTTGTTTTGCCTGCTCCCGATTTATCAAACCTTCCTCAAGCCATTTGTCAATAAATTCTTTCATTTTGATTTGTCAATATCCGCGCGGAGATTAAAATAATTTTTCCGATGACGTTAAATCCGCACTGGTGGAGGTGGCGGGAGTCGAACCCGCGTCCGAAAATGCTTTTGTACGACCGCTACAGGCTTAGCCCGGAAAGTTTATCTCGTTTATAATGCCATCTCCGGACGGGATTACATTATAAACCAGCGCCGTTTTGGTTTCATTTCAGACTGACGGCACAAGCCGACTGAAACTAACCTGCTCTTGTCGTTTTGTCCTAATAGCAGGTGTCAAAGGCAAAACGAAGCCGCATTAAGCAGCTATAGGCATGAACCCAAAACCCATCATTGGCATAGGATTTGTGTTCTGCAATGGAACGATATTTTTATCGTTGTTTATTGTTCGGTCGATTTTTACGGAGCCATCGACCAACTCCGGCCTGCTGTCTGTACTTCTGACCATTCCCGTCGAAACCTATACACCCCCAATTAAAATAACGACAACCGAATGTTAACGTTTATTTTTAAAGAACTTTTGAATTATGCCGGCGCATTCCTTTTCCAGAATGCCTCCGAGAAATTCTATTTTATGATTCAACTTTTTGCTGTTTGCTATTTTGAATACACTTTTGCATGCGCCTGCTTTTTTGTCAAAAGCTCCGAAAAATATTTTTTCTATACGCGCATTTACTAAAGCTCCGGTGCACATACAGCACGGCTCTATTGTAACATATATATGACAGCCATTCAAACGGTAATTGTTTAATTTTTTTGAAGCTTTTCTTAAAACTGCTATTTCCGCATGCGCTGTCGGATCTTTATCGATTATACATCTGTTGTACCCTTCAGCGATTATTTTTCCTTCTTTAACTATTACCGCGCCTATGGGGACTTCCCCCTTTTTTTCAGCCTTTTTTGCTGCGACAAGAGCTTTTTGCATAAAATAAGAGATGTCTTTTAAAATTATTTTATTTTTCAATGTGTTTTTCTATTACCTCTTTTATATCTTGTGGAAAACGGACGGGTTTAAAAGATTTATTTACAAAAGGATGTTTAGTTTTGCCTGTAACTAAAATTTTATCTCCATTTTTTATTATATAAGAGCATGTTATGCTTGCCGCAGTTACTTCTGACAGTCGTGTTTCTACAGTAATTAAATCATCGTACCTTGCAGGCAGATGATAGCTACATTCCGAATAAATGACCGGAAAATAAAATCCACGCTTTTCGATTATTTTATATTCCAGCCCGATTTCTCTTAAAAGTTCCGTGCGGCCCCTTTCATAATAAATTAGATAATTTCCATAATAAACCATTCCCATTTGGTCTGTATCGGAATAGGATACTCTTATTTGTATAGTATTAATCATAATACTCCCCTTTAAAACTTGTTGAAAATTATAGTATTTTTTAGATATTTGGTCAAGATTCGAAAAAGCAAAAATTTATTGACAAATTAACATATTTCTTATATACTCAAACTATCAAATTTATTAAAAAGTGCTTAAATGGAGTTAAAATTGAAGGGTACAAAAATATTAAAACAAACTGTCAGCTTATTTGTAAGCTGTTCTTTTTTATTTTTGACAAGTTTTGATGCGGTTTATGGAATTTCAAGCGTATCAAACGCGGCAAATGATGAGTTTTTAGATCAGTGTATGAAAGTAGCCGAAGCAAGAGACAGAAGGGTTTTAGTCGCTGCCGAACAAATTAAACTTGCCGAAATAAGAGTCATAAGAGCAGGACGTGCTTTTTTTCCTCAGGTTTTGCTTCAGCACAGAACCTCAAAAGGCAGTACGATGCTTACTACTGGCACGACGGGACTCTATAGCGACACCGAATACAATTCTGAAGATTACGGAGTAAGAGCCGTTCAAACTATCTATGAAGGTTACAGAACAAAAGGAATGTACAAATATGAAAATATGATGGTTGACGCCGCCAGATACAATTACACAAAAACCCGCGAAGAACTTTTTACCAAAATCAAACTTGCATATTATGAATATCTTACTTTAAAACAGGAATACAAAGCTTTAGGAAAAGCTTTTGATATTGTTGACAAACTTATGTTCAAAGTAAGAAATGAATATAAGGCAAGGGCTATTTCGGAGCTGGATTTAACCGAAGCGGAAAATTTTAAAGATAAAGTTGAAGACATGCTTTCCGCTGCAAGAATAAATCTTGACTTTTCAGTTAAGAAGCTCATTGAAACTGTGGGAATAAATACTTTAGATGACATAAATGCCATCGTTTCGGACGAACTTCCCGATGACGTTGCTGAAATTACATTTATGTTGCAGGATTTATTAAGTTTTATTCTTACGAATAATCTTGATGTACAAACTGCAAAAGTACAATCTTTAATGGCAGATATGAAAATTAAAATTAACCGCTCAAAAGTAATTCCTAAATTTTATATAGAAGGATTCTACGGAAAAAGCGGTGAAGCTTTTACTACCGAAGCTCTTGAGCTTACTACGGCGTGGAGTGTTATGGGAAGAATGTCTTGGAGTTTATGGGGAAACTCTTTTGAAGTCGCGTATGATACCGAAAGAACAGATCCGTCAACTATTATTGATGCGAGCAAAAGGATAGAAACTTCTTCGTGGGATATAAGGCTTTCGCTGCTTGACGATATGGCATATTTCGTGGATACAAAAGAGGGAAAGGTTGGGCTAAATCAGACAAATGCAGATTATGTTGATACGCTTAAGACTAGAAGGCTTGAGGTCGAAAAAGCTTATAACGATTATTTAAATTCTTTAAACAGCGCCAGAACACTCAGAAAAGAGATTAAGTTAAGAGAAAGAAAATTGGCACTAATGAGAAAAAGAAACGATTTATATGAAGTTCCTACTGTCAGCCTTATGGAAGAATCGTGGAAATATGCGGAAGCAATTTCCGCTTATTCTAGAGCTACTTATCAGAATCACGCTTCAGTAACCGAGATGGAAAAGCTTACTTTAATGCCGTTAAGATAATAGAAATACCCAAATAAAATTTTTTGGAGGGAATTTTGGAAAAAATTAAGTATTATTTCTTTATGATTAAAGACAATCTTACCCATAAGATTGCCAATTACAGAGCTCAGTCTCCCCAGCGTTTTAAAAAAGTAGTTTATATTACAGCAATAATGATGTTTTTGATTTTTGCTGGCATTATCATTTATTTGGTTTTTTTCAATAAGAAAGCTCAGGATGAAGAACAAAGCGACATAATACAGGTAAAAGTTATAAAAGTTGTAAAGCAGGATTATATTGACAAATATACGGTGATGGGAAGCATTAAAGGTGCAATAGAAAATGATATGCGGTTTGAAATAGAAGGTCATCTGGCCCTATACAACTACAAAGAAGGAGATCAGATTCCAAAAGGAAAAAATATCTGTTCTCTAGACCCGAAAGATGCCCTGACAAAAGCCGATTACGCTCAAAGTAAATATAAGAGTGAAAATTCTGCTTATATGTCTGCAAAAGAAAGATATAAAGTGTATGAAGATTTGTATAATATGAAAGCTTTGTCAGAGAGCAAGCTTTACGAAGCTAAATTCGAAATACAATCTACGGAATCGCGCGTTAAAGCTGCTCTTTCGGAACTTGAACTTGCGCAATCCAACCTCAAAAAGACGAATCTTGCTGCTCCAAGCGATGGAATTCTTGCCCAGATTATAATAAAACCGGGAGAATATATTACTCCGCAGGATGTAGTATGCAAATTCATAAGTAATCATGGAACGAATTTTGAAGTTGATATTCCAGAAAAAGACATACAAAAAATTGTGCTTGGGCAAAAAGTCAAAATTTTAAGCGATTCTTATTCCGACAGAGAGTTTGAAGGCGTGCTGTCGCAGATAGCTCCTGTAGTAAACATGAGGACCAGGACTTTTACGGTAAAAATAGACGTTGAAAACAGTAAAGGAGAGCTGCGTTCAGGAATGTTTGGCAGAGGAACAATTTATCTTAAAGAGCTTAAAAATGTAGTACTTGTTCCGTCGGACAGCGTGGTATCGCTCAATAATACGGCATTTTTAATTCCGGTTGTATCTCCAGATTCAAGAAAACCTGGTGAAGGAATAATTCAAATGAGGCCTTGCCTTATCGGCGATAAAGTTTCTGATAAAACTGTCGTTTTAGATGGGCTTAATATGGGCGAACTTGTCGTTTCAGAGACGCAGGGACAATTATCAGATGGAGCGCAGGTAAAATTTCTCGAGGTTTCGACAGAAGACGAAGCCATTCCGGTTGAGTACTAGCTCTCGTTGAATTTCGATAAAAAATATGGTTATTGATTTAGGTATAAAAAAGCCGGTTACTACTTTAATGATCGTACTTGCATTGATAATGTTTTCCGGTATCATGCTTGTGCGTATCCCCGTCGAATTAAATCCCAATACGCAGACAGGAATGGTCAGCGTAATTACGAGGCTTCGTGGAGGCATCGCTTCCAGCGAAGTCGAAAAATATGTTACGCGTCCGCTTGAGGAAGTATTTTCCGAGCTTAGTGGCTTGAAAGAAATGGTTTCTTCCTCAAAAGAATCGGAATCAAATATAATGATGGCATTTCATTACGGCGTGGATACGGATTTTATCGTTATTGACGTCCGTGAAAAACTGTCTATGGTAAGACATCTGCTGCCTAAGGAAACAGAAAAACCTATCATAGCAAAATTTGAACAATCCGACGCTCCCATCATGATTATCTCTTTGAGTTCAGAAAAGCATTCTCCCGAACAGCTTAGGGAGGTCGCCGAAGAACAAATAAAAGAAAAAATCATGCGCGTTTCAGGAGTTGCCAATATCGAAATTGGCGGCGGGAGAGAAAGAAAACTTCTTATAGAAATCGACAATGCAAAACTTCTTGCCTACAGGTTGCCTATTCTTGAAGTCGTACAGAAAATAAATTTGTCAAATATTTCGATATCTGCCGGCGAAATCGATGAAAAAAGCAAAAATTATATAATAAGAGCTACAGGCGAATATAATAATATAAGCGAAATAAAAAATACCGGAATTGCGATCACCGATTCAGGTTCCATTATAAGAATCAGAGACATTGCTACGGTTAAAGATTCTTATTATGAACCGACTTCTTTTGCAAGACTTAATGCCAATGACGTCGTTTCTTTGTACATACAAAAAGAATCCACAGCAAATACGATAAGTACGGCGAAAGAGGCTTTGGTTGTCATAAAGCAGCTGGAAGAGACACTGGACGAAAACATAGTTATAAGCGTTGTTAAAAACGATGCGGAATATATAACTAAAGCGATTTATTCACTTTGTGAATCCCTCATAGTCGGAGCGATTCTGCTTGCCGGCATATTGTTTTTATTTATGCGCAATATAAGAAACATCATAATAGTCGGAACGACTCTTCCATTAAGCTTGTTTATGTCAGTGCTTATGATGTATTTTACTCAGCAGACTTTTAACGTCATGACTCTCAGCGGTCTTGCCATGGGAATGGCAAACGTTATGGACAATGCCATTGTTGTTATTGAAAACATATCTTTTCATCATCACAGAAAAACGTATAAAACAAAAGAAGAGCTTGTCGTGAAAGGCACTGCTGAACTTTGGCAGCCTATGTTTGCTTCTACGGTTACGACTATAGTCGTATTTTTTCCTTTGGTTTTTCTTGAACCGGAGATAAGACAGCTTTATATGCCTTTCGGTTTAACAATTACTTTTGCACTTATAGCTTCTCTTATAAGCACAATGATTTTTGTTCCTCCGCAGATTTTCAGATGGCAGAACAATTTCGAGCTTGAGTTTCAGTCATGGTATATGAAGATAAGGTATATTTACGGAAAATTATTGAAATTTGTGTTCAGAAGACAGACATACGTCTGGCTTTTTGTTTTTGTGCTGTTTTTAGTGTCTCTGAAAATTTTGAAGTCTAGAGATTCGGAATTTCTTGATGCTGGCGATGTGAATACTTTTAGAATAGGAATACAATTTCCTCCGGCCACGCGCATAGAAGTTTCAAATGAAATCGTTAAAAAAATGGAAAAACATCTTTTGTCCTTCAGAGATGACGTCGAAAGAGTTTCGTCAAAAGTCGAAAAGCTTCATACCTTTGTGGAAGTCAAGGTTTACAAAAATGCCGAATATTTTAAAGAAGAGTTCCGCAAATATTTCGGCGAATATACTCCGGCATTCGTATATTATCAGGATTCAAATTCCGACAGCGCAAAAGAAATATACGTTGATTTTTATGGTCAAGACTACGATACGTTAAAACAGCTTGCTTTTTCTTCTTCGGGAAGGCTTCAGCAGGTCAAAGGTCTTACAGATGTAAAAATAAGAATGCGCGAAGACGAACCGGAAATTAATCTTTTTGTAGATAATGACAGACTTGCCGTTTTCGGGCTTACCGCGTATTATTTCGGCAATACTCTCCATTGTCAGATAAGAGGACTTATCGCCACTCAATACAGAACTGAAGGAAAACAAATTGAAACCATCGCTAGGCTCGTACCTGGAAGCGTACGCAATGTCAACGACGTTTTGTTTCTGTCTATAATAAACCCTAAAAAAGATATTGTACGCGTCGGACAGGTGGCGGAAGCAAAAGAAATCAAGTCAACGCAGGAAATATGGCATAAAAATAAAAAACGTTTTATACAAATAAGCGCGAACAGAAATAAAGTAGGTCTTACGACGGCCGCGCGGGGCATTACTACTGCTCTTAAGGGCGTGGCATTTCCCAGAGATTATTCATTTAATATCTCTGGAGATTATGAGAAAACCGTTAAAAACCAGGGTGCGTTTATGCTGGCGATAGCGCTTACGGTCATTTTAATATTTTTTGTTTTGGCGTCAATATTTGAATCTTACAAACAGCCTTTTCTTATCATGTTTTCCCTTCCTTTAAGTCTTATAGGTGTGGCTTTCTCGCTTTGGATATTTAAAAAATCGATAAGTCTGGGCGTGTGGATAGGAATCATGATTTTGTTTGGCTCAATCGTATACGGCTCAATTATTATTGTGGACAAAATCAACCAAAGAAGACACGGCAGAAAAAATATTATAAGGGTTATTTTTGAGTCATGTAAAGAAAGGCTTCGTCCTGAACTTATAACATTTTTAATGAAAACGATAGGTCTGCTTCCAATGGTTCTAAGCCGTGACGAAGCGGCCTCGATGTGGCGTTCTCTTGGACTTACCGTTCTTTGTGGAACGATCACCGGGACAATGTTAACACTTCTTATCATTCCGACAGCTTATTATTTAATGGAACATCCGAGAAAAAGTTTTCACGGATTTTTGGACAATATGAAAATTTTGATAGGTTTATTTAATAAAGTTAAAACGTCGGATATTAAAAGAATTAAAGATGTGCCGCCTAAAAAACTTCCGCGGCTAGACGTGCCGGGCATAAATGCTGGCAATAAAGACGTGCTGAAAATCCCGAAAATGAAGATTTAAATTATATATAAAGGAATTATAAATGAGCATGTTAAGGCTTTCCGTAGACAGACCGGTAACGACAATAATGTTATTTTTATCAATAGGGTTGCTTGGTTTGATTTCATATACAAGAATACCGCAGGAACTGTTTCCTTCGATGGAATATCCGCAGATTACTATTGTTACGAAATATGAAGGCGCCGGACCCGAAGAATCGGAAAAACTTATAAGCAAGATGGTTGAAGAAACCGCTGGGACGGTCAAAAATATAAAAAGGGTTTCTTCTAATTCTAAGGAAGGCGTTTCGATAGTAACCTGCGAATTCAGGTGGGGAACAAATATGGACTTTGCTGCTATGGATGTCCGCGAAAAAATAGATTTAATCAAAGAAGCTTTGCCCCGCGATGCGTTTGAACCTGTCGTTTTAAAATACAATCCTACGCAGGTAGAAGCGATGATGCTTTCGGTAAGTTATAAAAGCGGTTCTTCTTCCGCATTGAGAATGGCGGATCTCAGGCTGTTTGCCAAAAGAAATCTTAAAGATGAGCTTGAAAGGCTTGAAGGGGTTGCCAAAGTCGAACTGAGAGGTGGAGAAGAAAAAGAAATTTTGATAGAGATAGATAAGGGCAGACTTCTTGCTAATCAGGTTTCGATAACAGAAATTATTACTTCGCTTCAGAATGCAAATATTACCTACCCAGCAGGTACCATTAAAGAAGAAAAACATGAGTATCTTGTAAAAACCGTCGGTGAATTCCAAGACATAGACGATATAGCAGGACTTTCGTTTAGTAAAATCGATTACAATATCCAGCAGAATATGAGCACAAAAAGAGTAAGAAATCAGCAGCAGGAAACCGGCGATAAAATAGTCTTTTTAAAAGACGTGGCTGACGTTAAAGAGTCTTTAAAAGATAGAAAAGGATATTCCAGATATGGCATAGGAAATGATATTGCGGAAAATATATCTGTCAGCATTTACCAGCAGTCCGGCTCAAATTTGATTAATCTTTCAAACAACGTTCAGAAAAAGCTTAAAGACATCCGTGAGGCTGGAAAAGTGCCTGAAGATGTGGATATTAAAATTACTTCCGACCAGTCCGATTTTATTAAAGAATCTCTTGCCAACCTGTACTCAAGCGGCATACAAGGCATACTTTTATCTTTTATTCTTTTATATTTCTTTATGAGAAGCTTTATGGCTTCGACAATTATAAACGTCGCCATTCCGGTTGCTCTTTGTTCTACTTTGAGTTTGATGTATTTTAATGATATTTCTATTAATACGATGTCGCTTGGAGGACTTACCGTAGGCATAGGTATGGTTGTCGATAATTCCAACATGGTTCTTGAAAATATCCTGATGCAGTATCATAAATTTAAAGCTGGCGACAAAAAAGAATCCATATACGCTGCGACAAAAAGTCTGCTTGCACCTGTTTTGAGTTCCACGTTTACTTCGGTGGCAATATTCATACCTTTTGTGTTTGTCGCAGGGATGATAGGACAGCTTTTTAAACAGCTTGCTTTAACGATTACTTTTTCCTTGATGTCTTCGATTTTTGCTGCAATGTTTTTGGTTCCTCGACTTGCGTTGTCTTCGGATTTGAGCAAACAGTCTATCACCTCTGGAATGGCTGTTATTAATAAATATTTTACTCCCATTTTCAAGATGGCATTGGATTGGAGAAAAGGGAAAGTTTTCTTGTTTATTTTGGTATATATATTTATAGGTGTCTTCTGTTTTATGTTTATCCCGAAAGAGTTCATGCCTAAAGTCGATGAAAGAAGATTTGTTTTAAATTTAACTATGCATCCAGATACTCCGCTTGAAATAACAAACGCCACTTCAAAAAGAATAGAAAAACTTATTTCAAATTATCCGGAAGTGAGAGACATCTCCATAAGCGTAGGTTCTACAGGAGAAAATTCCGGCGTTGCGGCAATAGAATCTCTTTCAACTTATCAAGCGAGAATAATAGGCAGGCTTCACAAAGAAGGAATGTCAACAAACGAGCTTGTGGCCAATCTTTCAAATGAAATAAAAAGATGGGGAGTAAGCGGTATGGACACGGAATTTCTGACGCAGCAGGGGCTTTTTGGTTCTGGCGTCGGAGCAGCTTCCGGCCTTATGATTGAAATAAGAGGTAAAGACTTAAAGCTTCTAAAAAAATCTGCTGACGAAATAAGAAATACAATGAATAACATGCCTCAGTTTTATGGCATTAAACTTGACCCTCCAGACGAAGTACCAGAATTGAGGCTTACTATAGACAGGGAAAGAGCATCTCTCTTCGGTCTTTCAACCCAGGATATTTCTGCTATGACTCTTGCCGCAATCAAAGGCTTTGTGGCTACAAAACTTAAAATGAAAGATGAAGAAATGGACATAAGGGTGAGAATGCGTCCCGAAGACCGCGACAGACTGGAAAAAGTCATGGAAATGACAGCATACTCTCCATGGGGCATGACAATACAGATCAAACAGATTTCTCAGGCAAAATTTGTTAAAACTCTTCCTGCTATTAAAAGAATCGAAGGAGAAAGAACTTATCTTCTCTCAGCAAACATCAGAGGCAATTTTACAAAAGCTGTAGCCGAAATAGAAGAAGTATTAAACGACAAATATAATAATGATGACATTCACTGTGTCATTTCGGGAGAGATGCTTGCCATGACGGAAGCTCTGTCGCAGATTTCTTTTGCTTTAGTTTTGGGCGTCATAATAATATTTATGATTCTTGCTTCAGAATTTGAATCTCTTTATCAGCCTATAATAGTTATGACAGCGGTACCTTTGGGCGTCATCGGTGCTTTGTTTTCTTTGATGGTTACAATGCAGTCGATTAATTCGATTTCAATGCTGGGCTTTATAATGCTTGTGGGAAATGTTATAAATATATCCATTTTGCTCGTAGACAGGTTTAATTTAATGATGGAAAAGGAAATTTCAAAAAATAATGGAAAAAAACCAGATATATTTACCATTAAGAAAAATGTTCTTGAAACTACTATTAATCATATAAGACCAATCACAATGACGACTCTTACCACCATTACGGGCATGCTCCCTCTTGCGATAGGTTTTGGAGGGAAAGAGTCTACAAATCAGCCTATGGCAATAGCCGTCGTAGGCGGGCTTTCATTTGCTCTTATTCTTGCTTTAATTTTTGTTCCGTACGTTTATCTTGCTACAAAAGGAATGAAAAATACTGAAGACGATGAACTTTTTATGTGGAATGATGATAATCCACAAACTTAAAACCCTTAAATCAGACTCTCCGAGATAAAAACGTAAATATCAAAATCGACCCGTTTTTTATTTTCTGCAATTCTTGCAGGATTGTAAAATGATTTAAATTAATATTTAATATGTTGCATTTTATAGTGGCTTCATGAGAAATTAAATTTATATATCTGACAAAGTCAGTATTCTATATTTGATTTTGTACCATGCTAATTTATTTTTTAAACTTTGTGTTTTTGGGCAACCTGATTTGGCCATTTTAACTACCCTAAATCATAAACTCTTCATTTTTCAAAAAACTGGTAATATGTCTGTTGCAAAAGTTGTTATCATTATGATGGCAAGGTTATTGCAGGCAACAGTCTTTCACGGGATATATGCCACCACCTATTATCCGATTCCTGATTTTACATCTTTTCCTTTAACCTCTTATTTTTATTGAAATTATTTTAATATAGTTTAGGAATAAGTTTCAATAATATTAAAGTTTTATCAGTCTAAATTCATTGACTTTATTGTAAAAATAGATAAAATTATATCAATATTTTTATATAGATAAAAAAATATTTATTTGAGAGGTTTTATGAATAATGAAAATATGCAGGAGAATACCAAAGGTTTTTCTGAACCTACAATAAGAAGATTGCCCATTTATCATCACTATTTAGTTAAGGTTCAGGAGCAAGGAATATCTTTGATTTCAAGCACGCAGATAGCTTCAGATTTAAATCTTGTTCAGGTGCAGGTCAGAAAAGATTTAGAAGTAACTGGTCTTGAAGGTAAACCGAAAATCGGTTATGAAGTTGCGGCATTGATTAAAGCTATTGAATCGTTCCTTAGCTGGGATAAAATAAATTCTGTAATTTTGGTTGGTGCCGGACATCTAGGGAATGCTCTTCTCGGTTATCATGGTTTTAAAGAGTACGGACTTAACATAGTTGCGGCTTTTGATAGCGATTTTGTTAAAATCGGCAAGATTATACATGGAAAGCCGGTTTATTCTATAGATTCTATGCAAGATTATATAAAAGAGCATAATACACAGATTGGCATAATTACTGTGCCGGCTAAGTGCGCTCAGGAACTTGCAGATAAAATGATAAATGCGGGAATAAAAGCGATATGGAATTTTGCACCGATAAGAATAACGACTACAAAATTGGAAATAATAATCCAGCATGAAAGTCTTGCTTCCTCTTTTGCCGTTTTATCGAAAAAAATAAATTCAAAATAAATAAGTAACGGGGGACGTTATGGAAGCAAGTTACAGTAAGTTTAACAGGGTCTGTCAGATTATCGAAGAAAATAATTTTGATAAATCAAAATTGATTCCGATTCTTCAGGCAGTCCAAAACGAATACAGGTATCTGCCGGAAGAAATTCTGGCTTTTATCGCTTCGTCTTTAAATATTTCTCCTGCCAGAGTTTACGGCGTTGCGACATTCTTTGCGCATTTTACATTAAAACCCAAAGGCAAGTACATTATTAAAGTCTGCGACGGCACCGCGTGCCATGTAAAAAAGTCAAGAGGGCTTATCGATGCCGTTAAAAACAAACTCAATTTAAAAGACGGCGAATATACTACTAAAGACATGCTTTTTACTTTAGAAACGGTATCGTGTCTGGGGGCATGCGGTCTTGCTCCAGTTCTTCTTATGAACGAAGATGTTTACGGACAGGTAACCCCCGATAAAATCATCAAACTTATCGATGAAATAATTATGCAGGAGGATGTGCGGTGATGATAGATCTTGATAAAATAACTGCTTCCGTAGAAAAATCCGTAGCAAAAATTGACAAAAGAATCATTATTTGCGCAGGCACAGGCTGTGTCGCAAATGGTTCTCTCAAAATTTTTGAAGCTTTCAAAGAAACGGCAAAAGAAATGGGAATCAACCTAATCATAGAACTTAAAGAGGAAAACGATAAAGCATCATTGTTGTCAAAAAGCGGCTGTCAAGGATTTTGCCAAATGGGTCCGCTGGTAAACGTTTTGCCTGTAGGAATACTTTACAATAAAGTAAAAGTCACGGACGTGAAAGAAATTTTGGAAAAAAGCATAAAAAGCGGCGAAATAGTTGAAAGGCTCTGTTACCGCGGCAAAGGGAAAGCGTACAAAGGGCAGGAAGACATTCCATTTTATACAAAACAGCACAGAATGGTTTTAAAACAATGTGGTGTCATAGATCCAGAAAACATTGATGAATATATTTATGACGGCGGGTATAGAGCCGCGAAAAAAGCCTGCATTGAAATGTCCGATAAAGAAATCTGCGATTTAATTTCGGCTTCTGGTTTAAGAGGCCGCGGGGGTGGCGGTTTTCCATCAGGCAGAAAATGGGAAGCTGCCAGAACGCAGCCTAAGGGTAAAAAATACATAATCTGTAATGGCGATGAAGGCGATCCCGGTGCGTTTATGGACAGAAGTGTTATGGAAGGAAATCCTCACAGCGTTATAGAAGGCATGATAATAGCATCGAAAGCTATCGGTGCTGACGAAGGTTATGTGTATGTAAGAACGGAATATGCTTTGGCCGTAGAAAGAATGAAGAAAGCCGTTGCAGAAGCCGCAAAAAAAGGAGCGCTCGGGAAAAATATTTTTGGTTCCGGGCATAGTTTTACGCTTTACGTTATGGAAGGTGCAGGAGCGTTTGTATGCGGAGAAGAAACTGCGCTTATAGCTTCGGTTGAAGGAAAAAGAGGCATGCCTTCCCCAAAACCTCCGTTTCCGGCGCAAAGCGGTTTGTGGGGAAAGCCTACGATTATCAATAATGTCGAAACACTTGCTACTGTTCCCATGATAATAAATTACGGATCAGAAACTTTTAGAAAAATAGGCACTGAAGGTTCTCCGGGAACAAAAACTTTTGCTTTAACCGGCCACGTTTTAAACACCGGACTTATAGAGGTTCCTTTTGGCACGACGCTAAGACATATCATATTTGATGTTTCCGGAGGAGTAACCGATGAAAAAGGTCAGATTGAAGATAAAAACTTTAAAGCCGTGCAAATCGGAGGACCTTCAGGAGGGTGTTTAACTGAAGCACATCTCGATTTGCCTCTGGATTTTGACAGTTTGAGAAAAGCCGGCGCAATGGTAGGTTCCGGCGGGCTTGTCGTAATGAATAAAAATACCTGCATGGTAAACGTGGCAAAATTTTTTATGCAGTTTACTCAAAATGAATCCTGTGGAAAATGCGTTTTATGCCGTGAAGGAACAAGGCAGATGCTTATGATGCTTGAAGACATAACCGATGGAAGAGCCGATGAAAATACGATTCCTCTTCTCGAAAGTCTGGCAAAAGCTGTTCAGGTCGGTTCACTGTGCGCTTTAGGGAAAACCGCGCCGAATCCAGTTCTATCAACATTGAAATATTTCAGAGACGAATACGATGCTCACATTAAAGAAAAAAGATGTCCCGCCGGAGAATGTGTAAATCTCATTAATTATTCCATAAGCGACAAGTGTATAGGCTGTACGGCCTGTGCGATGAAATGTCCGGTAAAAGCCATTAAAGGTGAACGTAAACAGAAACATATTATTGATATCGCTTCCTGCATAAAATGTGGGGTATGCATGGACGTCTGTAAATTTAAAGCGGTGGCAAGGGGTTAAAAAATGGAAAAACAATTGACCATAAACAACGCGAAAGTCTTTTTCAGAGACGAAAAGAATATTCTTGAAGTAATAAGAAAGCAAAATATTGAACTACCGACTTTTTGTTACCATTCGGAACTCAGCGCCTACGGTTCATGCAGGCTTTGTATGGTTGAAGTCGACGGCAGAGGAATTCTGCCCGCATGTTCTACACCACCAGAAAGCGGAATGAAAATAAGAACAAACAACGAAGAGATAAGAGAGATGAGAAAAATCATCGTCGAGCTGCTTTTGGCAAATCACGACAAAGACTGTACATCGTGCCGCAAAAGCGAAACCTGTCAGCTTCAATCGCTTTCAAGAAAATTGGGAATTGACAAAATAAGATTTAAAAATGTTGCCAAGAAAGAAGAAAAAGATCTTTCTACCCACTCTTTGGTAAGAGATCCGGGCAAATGCGTTCTCTGCGGTGACTGTGTGAGATTTTGTGAAGAAATACAGAGTATTGGAGCCATAGATTTTGCCAATAGAGGACCTAATTCGCAAGTCTGTCCGAGTTTTGGAAAAGATTTGGACGATTCCGAATGCGTTTACTGCGGCCAGTGTGCGCGTGTATGTCCAACCGGAGCAATTACGCCGAAATCCGAAGTGACTTATGTCTGGAAGATGTTGAGCGATCCGAAAAAGAAAGTCATAGTTGCAATCGCTCCTGCCGTAAGAGCCGCCATAGGCGAATCGTTCGGAATTATGGGAGAAAACGGAACAGAAGCCGCCGGAAAAATCGTAACGGCTTTACGTTCGATGGGTTTTGATAAGGTTTTTGACATCTCTTTTGGGGCAGATATGACGATAGTCGAAGAGGCAAACGAATTTGTCGAAAGGCTTGGAAATGATAAATATATGCCTCAATTTACTTCCTGCTGTCCTGCATGGGTAAAGTTTGTCGAACAATATTATCCAGACATGATTAAAAATCTTTCAAGCTGCCGTTCTCCGCAGGGAATGTTTGGTTCAGTAGCTAAAAAGATTATGCCGCAGATACTTGAAGTCTCGAAAGAAGATTTGGTAGTGGTTGCCATAATGCCCTGCACGGCAAAAAAATTTGAAGCCAGACGTCCGGAACTTTCAAAAGATGGAATTCAGGATATAGATTATGTTTTAACGACACAGGAATTTGCAAGAATGATAGAAGAGTCTGGACTGCGTTTTGCTGATTTGAATCCTTCGGCTTTTGATATGCCTATGGGCTTTAAAACGGGCGGGGGAGTAATATTTGGAAATTCAGGCGGAGTTACGGAAGCTGTTTTGAGAAACGTTATACAGACAAAAGACGGCATTGATGAGACCGAAGAGTTCAGTTTTGTGCGCGGCGATAACGGCATAAGAGAAACAAAAGTCAATGTCGGCGGAAAGGAGTTAAAAATTGCGATAGTGTATGGTCTCAAGAACGCAAGAAAGATTGTCAGAGATATAAAAGCGGACAAGACCAGATATGATTTTGTCGAAGTCATGGCATGTCCGGGAGGCTGCATCGGAGGAGCGGGACAGCCGGTCTACAAAGATCTTTCAGTGAGAAAAATGCGTACAAAAGTGTTGTATGAAAACGATAAAACACTTGAACTTCATAAACCTCAGGACAATCCTTATGTTCAAAAAATGTACGAACAGTTTCTCGGCAATCCCGGCAGTCATGAAGCGCATGAGCTTTTGCACTCGAAACACAGCAATAAAAAAAGACTTCAGGAAGGGCCGTTTACTATTTACAAATCACTGAAAGAAAAGAAACTCAATATAAATGTATGTTTTGGCACTGGCTGCATGCTTAGAGGTTCACAGAAACTTTTAAGACAGATACTTGACTTTGTTGAGATGAAAGATTTTAAAGATAATGTCGGAATAGACGCTTCTTTCTGTTTTGAAAAATGTTCTAAAGGTCCGATAGTCAGAATCGGGTCGCAGACTATAGAAAAGTGTTCTATTGGAGCGGTGCAGGAGGCTATTATGGAAGAAATTAAAAAAATTCCTAAATAAGTAAACTTTTTATTTGAAAATGCTAAAATATGGTGTCAGCGCCGTATAGTGGCATAATTATCAGTGCAGCGGAGAAATATTTTGGGAAGAATAATGGCTATAGATTATGGACTTAGAAGAATAGGCATAGCAATGACTGACATTATGCATATTGTTGCAGCTCCTTTTGATACGATATACAGTGCTGGTAACACAAAAAAAGATGCCGAAAAAATAGCTGAAATAGCAAAAGAAAACGATGTCTCAGAAATAGTTGTTGGAGTTCCATTCAACATGGATGGCACGGAAGGCAAAATGGCCGAAACGGTAAGACAGTTTATAGAAGAAATCAAAAAACTTTCCGCAGCGCAAGTTTTTGAAATGGATGAAAGACTTACGACTGTTCAGGCCGAAAGGATGCTGATTGAAGAAGGAAATATTTCACGTGAAAAAAGAAAAGGACTTAAAGACAAACTTGCCGCCTCTTTTATTTTGCAGATTTATTTGGATATGAAAGGATTTTAAATGCATTATATAGTTGATGGCTATAATGTTATCAATTGCAGCGACAACTTTACGGCTTCCACTCTTGAAGGCAGACGTAATAAACTTATTGATTTCATTTTGCATAATCGGCCTCACGGGAGTTTGAGAAATATCGTTACCGTCGTTTTTGATTGCAAATCAAAAAATCCTTACGAATCTGGCGGCTATAACAGGTCTCATGTTGGAAGCATAGAGATAATTTTCAGTGATGGAATTATGCTTGCCGATGATATAATCGCCGAAATGGTCGACAATGCAAAAAATCCCTATGAAATTACGGTTGTGACAAACGACAAAGGTATCAGACGACGCACGTCGCCCGGTGGAGCAAAGCATGAAAGCGTTGAAAGTTTTTTGGCTAAAGGTTTAAAACAAAAAAACACAAACAGGTCGCGGGAAGTTTTGCCGAGAGACATAAAGGAAGGAATAAATGAGGAATTTGAACAATTATGGTTAAAAAAGCGGGGTATAAAGTAATCATTGCTGCGGTCATTGCAGCAGTTTTATTTATTGTATTTGCATTCTGCCGTTTTGAGAAATACGCGGAAAAAAAGGTTTTTATCGTACAAAGAGGGGAAAGTGCATCTTTGGTTGCGGCACGTTTACAAAACGAAAAGCTCATATGTTCAAGAAAATTGTTTTTGGCTTATGTGAAATTTACGCATTCAGCTGATAAAATAAAAGCCGGATACTATGAATTTACGGGTAAAGATGGAATGTTTAAAATTTTAGATGAGTTAAAGTTTGGTTCAAAAAGTCTTATAAAGTTCACAGTTCCAGAGGGAAGCAATATAGAACAGACGGCTGAAATTATAGCTTCAAAAAAAACCGTAGATAAAGACAAATTTATACGTATTGCTGCGGAAAAGAGGATGGAAGGCTATCTCATGCCAGAAACTTATTTTATAGATCCTCTTATGAGTGAAGAAGACATTATTTCTGCTATGAAAAAAGAGTTTGCCAATAAAGTTACTGCGGATATGTATGAAAGAGCCGGGGAGCTTAATATGACTATTGAACAGATTATTACGCTTGCATCGATAATCGAAAAAGAAGCGGTAGAACCGCAGGAACGTGCCGCTATAGCTGCCGTATTTCATAACAGGCTCAAGAAAAAAATCAGGCTTGAATCCTGTGCTACGGTTTTGTATGCTTTGGGCGTAAATAAGGCAAGACTTACTTTAGAAGATACACATTTTGATTCTCCATATAATACTTACAGGCATTTAGGGCTGCCTCCCGGCCCGATTTGCAGTCCGGGAATAGAATCCATAAAAGCCGCTTTATATCCGGAAAATTCAAGCAGTCTATTTTTTGTTTCCAAAGGAAACGGCAGGCATTTGTTTGCCGAAAGCCTTGAGGAACATGTAAAAAATAAGCGTGAAACCAAAAAAATAATAAAAAATCAACGCACAGATTAAGAAGAAAACAAATGCAGATAGTTAAGAAGTATCAAAATGAAATATACGGTATGGCTTTCAGTTTAACATGCAATGAACAAACTTCAAGAAAAGCCGCCATTAAAGCTTTCGAAAATCTTTTAAGATCTTATTATGCGGATTTGCCCGAAATAAAAACGGAACTTTATAAAAAGCTTTTAAAAAATATAGGATTCTTTGATATAAAGAAAAAGGATTTAAATAAAAAGGGGATGATAAATTCAATAAAACACAATCTTCGGCTTTTTGATAAAAAAGTTTTTATTTTAAAATATGAGTTCAATTGCTCATTAAAAGATATGTCATATATTTTAAATTCCTCAGAGGATAAAATAAAAAAATCTCTTTATAAAAGCGTGCAGCGCATCGCACAAATGCTTGAAGACGGCGAAAATGAAATGTGACGAAATTATTTATGAAATCGTTCCTTTTTGCTGCGGCGATCTTGATGAACAGAAAGAAAAAGAGTTCAAAAGACATACGACGGTCTGCAAGAAATGCGCGCAGACTTTTTTTAGAATAAAAAAAACTTTGCAATATCTTCATAAAGCTCACGACAGTATTACGCAAATGCAGAGCGTGGATTTAACCGACGACATACAAATATAACAAGGCAGGGGTCTCGTATGGAAAAAAGAAAAATTTACCTTGATAACAGCGCAACAACGCAGGTCGATGAAGAAGTAGTAAAGGAAATGCTTCCTTATTTTTCGCAAATATATGGCAACGCTTCAAGTTTTCATTCTTTCGGACGTGAAGCAAGAACAGCGCTTGATGAAGCAAGAATAAAAACCGCGTCTTTACTCAATGCCAGTGCAGAAGAAATCATATTTACCAGTTGCGGCACTGAATCCGACAATTTGGCGATATTTGGAATTTTGAACGCTTACGGTAAAAAAGGGCATATTATAACGAGCAAAATTGAACATCATGCTGTACTTCATTCATGTGAGCGTTTAGAAAAAAATGGATATGAAGTCACTTATATTGGTGTAGACAAAACCGGCAGGGTGTCTGTCGATGACGTTTTAAATGCCATAAAAGGAAATACGCTTCTCATAACTATAATGCATGCAAACAATGAAGTCGGAACGATTGAACCGATAGAAGAAATAGCTGCAGGATTAAAAATTATAAATGAAAACAGAAAAGATAAAATATACTTTCATACCGATGCCGTGCAAACTGCCGGTAAAATTAAGCTTGATGTAAAAAAGCTCGGGATAGATTTGCTTTCACTGGCGGCACATAAATTTCACGGGCCCAAAGGTATAGGTGCTTTATACGTTAAAAAAGGTACAAACATCTTACCAATAGTTTTTGGTGGTCATCATGAAAATGGTTTGCGTCCGGGAACTGAAAATGTGGCTTTTGCCAAAGCTCTGGCAAAAGCTTTGGAAATTTCAAACAGGGATATGGACACACATAATAAATACGTATTGCGTTTGAAGGAAAAGCTTAAAAAAGGAATTTTGGAAACAATTCCTGAAGTTTTTATCAACGGAAATGCCAAAAACTCCACAGCGGGCATATTAAACGTAAATTTTACTTACATTGAAGGCGAATCGCTTTTGCTGAAACTTGATATGAAGGCGATAGCCGCATCTACAGGTTCTGCCTGTGCTTCGGGTTCGTCTGATCCTTCTCATGTTTTAACGGCTCTGCGTGTTGATCCTGTTGCCGCTCAGGGAGCCATACGTTTTTCTTTAAGCCACAAAAATACCGAAGAAGAAATAAATTATGTTTTGTCAGTTTTGCCGGAGCTTGTCGAGAGTCTTCGCGCTATGTCTCCGGTATGGCAGGCAAAAAAGAACGACTAACGCCAATTTCACATGATGAGAGGAAAATTTTTGTATGAACATTAAGATTTGGGCAAAAAATCTTGTGGCGGCAAAACCTTTTGAAGTTTTTATCAGTATTGTTATAGTAGTAAATTGTTTATTTATAGGTATTGAGACGTATCTTCACAATCCAAAAATTTACATAATCCAGCAGACAGCTTTATCCATATTTATAGTTGAAATAATTTTGCGTTTTGTTGCGGCAGATGGAATAAAATCTTTTTTTAAAAGTGGCTGGAACATTTTTGATTTGTCTCTGATAATAATAAGCCTAATACCAGAATCGTTATTATCCAATCCCGCGGCCGTAACTTCTTTAAGAATTCTAAGGGTATTTAGAGTTTTAAGACTTGTAAGGACCGCTCCGGAAATAAAACTTATTATAAACGTTTTGATACGTTCTTTCAGATCACTGACTTATAATGCTTTGTTTTTCTGCATATTCTTGTATTTATTTGCGATAATGGGAGTTACTTTATTTAAACTTCCCACAGTGAATGCACAAACCCCTCCTGAAATTGTACAGGCCATGAAAGAAATAAAAATAATTGCTCCCAACAGTCCAGAAAACTCTCCGGAGTCGTATGGAACACTTCATGAATCGATGTTTACACTGTTTCGGGTTATGACCGGCGACGATTGGACTGATATACGTTATAATCTGATGAAATCTTACGAATTGAAACTTATACGCATTCCGCCTTTTATCATAACGGCTTTTCATGTAGTATGGTTTTGTTTGTCGGCATTTTTACTTTTGAATCTTGTGGTCGGTGCAATAGTAAACAATTATCAGGTTATTATGGAGGAGATGAAAAAAAGGAAAGAATCAAAAACATCTGAGAATAAGGTTGAAATTTGATAATATTTAATAAAATAAGTACAATCTATCAAATAAGTACAATCTATCAAATATATAATAAAAATGGAGGTAAAAATGTACATAGATTTTGCATCGGATTGGCCGGCATATTTTTTTATGGCAATATTTTTGGGATTTATAGTTTATGTGATTATCAAAGGACACTCTAAAGTCGTTGGAAATGGTATTGTTGCGGAAAAGTCAGGTGAGATAAAAAAGAAAAAATAAGATAATATTTTAAAAACCCCGCTTTAGCGGGGCTTTTTTTATGTATGCTTTTCAATCTTATCGTTTGAAGTGTTCATTGCTATCCACTTTTTTATTATATCTAAAAAAGGGCAATATCTATTTTGACCTTAACACATCATTTGACTAAAAATCACTTTTATTATAAAATACTACCTTGCTTGTTTTAAAGCCGAGGTGGTGGAATTGGCAGACACGTGAGACTCAAAATCTCAAGTTGCTTAGGCGGCGTGCGGGTTCAAGTCCCGCCCTCGGCATTCTATTTTTCTACAGACGAATTAAGCGCAGCATACTCGCCAGAAAAATTACTTAACAAAGTTTAATATGGAGCAAAAGCAAATCAATTTTTGCTGTCAACGTTCAAAAAATATTTTGATTTTTCTTGATTTGTCTATGCTGCTTATGTTTCAGTAAAAAGTATGCTAAAATATAGTATATGAGTGATATTTATAATGAAATCAGCAAACTAGCGGCACAATATTCTGATAACTTAAAGAAAGCTATTGATGACCGTTTGGAAGAAATGAAATCTGATGACAATTCACATTACTTAATCTATCAAGTTCTAGGCATTTCCGTCCGAGAAGGCAGGCTAATAGATGAATATCAAAATAAAGGCCGCTTCTTATACAAATATGCAGGTTCTTTCTTGGAAGAAGCAGCTATATTGTGCATTGAGAATAAGCACAATAACGCTCAACGAAAAATTCGTATCCCGAATACACAAAGTTCAAGACCGAAAACTTTTGAAATTGATTGTCTTGTTGGCAATGAAGCATATGAGATTAAATGGCGAGACGCAACGACTGACGGCGATCATATAACGAAAGAACATACCCGTTTGAAGCAGATAAAAAATGCTGGCTATACACCTATAAGAATAATGTTTTACTCTCCAAACCGCGGTCAAGCAATAAAAATACAACAAACGCTTGAAACAGTTTATAATGGTGTCGGTGGTAAGTATTTTTATAACGACAGCGCTTGGGAGTATATCAAGACTGACACTGGCATTGATTTGCTGGGACTATTGGAAGACATAGTGGAACAAAAAATAAAGGGATAAGAATTATGTTATTACTTGGCGACTGCTTGAAAAAAATAAAAAAAATCATTCCTAGCAGCGTTGATTTAATATACCTTGACCCGCCATTTTTTACGCAAACAAAACAAATTCTCAAAGATAAAAATCTCAAAGAATACTCTTTTGATGATACTTGGAAAGATATAGATGAATATAAAGCATTTATTAAAGTAAGGGTTAAAGCGTGCAGAAAAGTACTAAAAGACACTGGAAGCATCTTCCTTCACTGCGACAAGATCGCTTCACATCACCTGCGTGTGATTTTAGATGAAGTATTTGGTGTGGGTAATTTTCAGAGTGAGATAATATGGAGCTATAAAAGATGGTCTAATGCGAAGAAAGGACTTCTTAATTCACACCAAGTCATTTTCTTTTACAGTAAGACTGGCAATTTTACATTCAATACGCTATTTACTGATTATTCAGAAACAACTAATGTTGACCAGATATTTCAGAAGAGGAAACGAGATAAAAACGGAAAAATTGTCTATCAAAAAAATGATAGTGGCGAGTGCGAGTTAATAGAGCAAAAAAACGGTGTTCCGCTTTCTGATGTATGGGAAATACCGTATCTTAACCCAAAGGCGAAAGAGCGTGTCGGCTACCCAACACAAAAGCCAATACTGCTTCTTGAACAAATTATTAAAATTGCTTCCAATAAAGGCGACACTGTACTTGACCCGTTTTGTGGAAGCGGTACAACGCTCGTAGCCGCAAAATTGCTTGGTAGAAACTATATTGGTATTGATATATCCCCTGATGCTGTTGAGCTGACAGAAAAACGCCTTGAAAAACCTATAAAAACAGAGTCAATGTTGCTCAAAAAGGGTAAATCGGCATATACTAATCAAAATAACTCCATATTAGATTTGTTAAGAAAGATAGATGCCGAACCAGTTCAAAGAAATAAGGGTATAGATGGTTTCTTAAGAATAGATGGTAAGATGAAACCAATTCCAATTCGCATACAGCGAAATTCTGAAACGGTAGAATATGCCCAAAAACAGCTTAGCAATGCTATTGTTAAAAATGGTTTTCGATTGGCTATTCTCTATAAGACAACCGATAAAACAGAAAGTACTTTATTTACTCTGCCGAACGTAAGTCGAAATGATAATTTTTATATTTTTGATAGAATTGACGATTTGCTGTCATTTAAGAGAAAGTTTGCGGCTATGCGATAGCTGAATACGATTAGTCTTAAGAGAGTTGTTCCACACTTTTGCGGTTGGAGCAGCCACAAAAGAAAAACAAAAAAGCGAAAAATTGGTTTAATAATTTGGTCGGCAGCGCCAACTTTTGGCTCCGTCGATTTTTTAATAATTTCCAATTTTTCGCTTTTTTGTTTCTGCCGTCCCTGACGGGGTGGCACGCCAAAATTATTTCACAATTTTTTATAAACCTGTACCTAAGATAAGTTTAACCCTTTTTCAGAAAAAACACCAAAATTATATAAAAATTGAATTTTGTTTCTAACCCACTTTTTTACTTCCATAGCTTATCGCATTTGCTGTTTCTGCCTTCTGCGGTTTATTTTGCTTTTCCCTGATTGGCTACGGCTTCCATTGCTTTTTTTACATCTTCTGGATCTCCAAGATAATAATTTTTAATCGGTTTTAACTTTTCATCTAATTCGTAGATGAGTGGCATTGCAGTAGGAATATTAAGATTTACTATATTTGCATCGCTTATATTATCGAGATATTTTACAAGAGCCCTTAAACTGTTGCCGTGAGCAGCTATTATGATTTTTTTGCCTTCTTTAATTTTCGGAGCTATTTCTTTTTCCCAATACGGAACTACTCTTGCTACAGTATCTTTTAGGCATTCTGTCAAGGGGAGTTCTTCTTTCGTGAGAGCGGCGTATCTCGGGTCATTTCCCGGGTATCTTTCATCGTTTTTTTCAAGCGGCATAGGCGGAGTATCATAGCTTCTTCTCCATATTTTTACCTGTTCTTCTCCGTACTTTGCTGCTGTTTCAGCTTTATTTAAACCTTGAAGAGCACCATAATGCCTTTCGTTAAGTTTCCAGCTGTTTATGATGGGAATCCAGTTGAATCCCATTGTGTCCATAACGATCCAGAGGGTTTTTACGGCTCTTTTTAATACCGAAGTATAAGCCAAATCGAAATCAAATCCATCTTTTTTTAACTGTTTTCCAGCTTTTAAAGCTTCTTCTTTTCCTTTTTCGGATAAGTCTACGTCAGCCCAGCCTGTAAATCTGTTTTCTTTATTCCACACGCTTTCGCCGTGCCTTATCAATACTACTTTATACATTGTCTCCCTCCAAAATTTTTATATAAAAATACTATATTTGAAAAGCTTTTGCAAATATACAATATTTTTGTTATTATAAAAAAATCTTACGGCTATTATCGGCATAAAACGTAGAGTATTTGTATTTAAAATAAGTGTGTGAAAAAAGCAGTTTTGTCCTTTAAAAATTTAAGAAATTGAGAGATTAAGGGGTATGTCGATGAAAAAAATCTTAGCTTTGGTTGTTTTATCATTATTTGTGGCATCTTCGTATGCTCAGGAATTGTCTTTTGAAAATTTACATTTTTACGGAGAAGGTTCATTCAATGGTTTTATATATGAAAACTCTACTTTAAACACTTCCGAAATATACAATGTCAGCGGAACTGGAATGTATCTTACCATCGGATTAAGATTAGACATTTATGAAGATATTATCGCATCGTTTGCTCTCGGATATACAAATATGTGGGGAGATGGATCAGAATGGAGTGGAAGACCTTTAAACGGCAATAGGGGACTTATTGACTTGTTTAAAATTGTTGAAGCAAACATGCTTTTTAATAATTTGTTTGATGTTGACGGACTTTCTTTCAAAATCGGCCGTCAATACTACGGTGATGAAGACAGCACAGTTGTGTATATCGGAATAAGAAGAAATCAGCCTTTATATATCGTCATAGGAGCCGCTGATGTGCCAGGTACGATAGGTGCGATTTCATCAATAGATGCGGCCGCAGCATACTATGACAAGGACAATATAAAAGCAAATTTGATTTATGGTATTATGGAAAATAGAGGAGCTGACGGAAATCGTACTCTTATCGGTGGCGATTTTAAATATTTAAATATTGCAGAGATCTTAGATCTTCAGGGGTATTTGTATAATTTTGAAAATTATGTTTCCGCACAAGACCACTATACAATATTAGGTGTTAAACCTACAGTAAAAATTAAAGGACTGAAAGCATCGTTGGAAGTGGCAAAAAATTTCGGAGGAGAGGAAAGTCTCAGCAATGAAACCTTTAATACGAATTTTATAAAAGCAGATGCTTCTTATGTTATTGAAAATCTTAAATTAACTCCCAGAGTTTCACTCGGAGTTTTTGGTGGTGAAAATAAACCTTTTATTACTATCGGTAATTGCAGCGCTGGTTTAATTGTCAGCCGAGTGTTGATTAATGGTAATTATAGCGATAACAGAATAATTAATACCGGAGTCGATTACGAATTTAAAAAATTTGTTTTCAGCTTTGATATTTTTAGTTACGATTCAAGAGATGGTGAAGATTTAAAAAATAATGTGAAGTTTGGTACGGAATTCGATCTTACTGCAAAATGTGCTTATGCGGAAAATATAGATTTTTATTTTGGAATAGGGCATCTATTCGGAGCTGACTTTTCAAAATTTAAAAACGGTGGCAAAGATTCTTTTGACTCTTCGACATTGCAGGCGGGCATAACATATAAATTTAATTAATTTTTGGTGAAGTTATAAGGCAGACTGAAATCGAGTATTGGTCTGCCTTTTTCTATTAAAATTTTATTTTGCTGTTTTATAGAAAAATGACAACAAAAGCTGGATTTATATTAAACTTTTAAAATCATTGTTGTCAAAAATTCTATCTTCTAAGCAATCGTTGACTGTAGGGATATCAGATAATCACTAAGCCTTTCCCAGAATGTCTTAATCAGAGGAGGGTTTTCGCTTTTATCGTTGTTTACAGATTTGAAATATTTTTTATTTTTATAAAGTGCATATATATTCAAAAATATTATAGAATTAACGAGAACGAAAGAAAGAGAATGAGAAAGAAGAAAAGAAGCAAGAAATAAGAGGTGAGAAAATGTTAATAGAAGAAATAGTAAAAGATTCGAAATACGAACTTACGCAGTTTAAAACAAAGCAAATAGAAGAGCTTGAAAAGAGTATAGTAGTGAAAGGGGAGAAAAACAAAAGGGAATATTATGTAAATTGTGTTGTGCGCAAAAAAGAGATAAAAGTTACGGCTGAAGAAGTTGTGAGGCAGTTATATTTGAAGAAGTTAATGGAGGAATACGGATATGATGAACAGCGGTTTGAGATACAAAGTGAAGTGGTGATGGGCAGCAGCAAGAAGAGGGCGGACATAGTGGTATATGAAAGGGAGCGTCCGACACAAGCCTATATCATAGTAGAATTAAAAAGTCCATTAAATCCTACGGCAAAAGAAGGGAAAAAGCAGTTAGAGTCGTATTGTAAATTTTCAGGTGCATCGATAGGTGTATGGACGGATGGAAAAGAGATAGAATATTATTATAGGGAGCAGGACAAACAATCAAAAACAACTTTTTTAAACAAACTGTCGTATTTGCCGAGGTCAAATCAAACGCTTTCGGAGATACTGAATATACATTATACGATAAAGCAGTTGTATATAAATGATAAATTAGAGAAAAAGATGTTAAGTGAGGTAATAGAAGAATTTGAAGATAGAGTGATGGCGAATTCAGGTGAGGACAGTTTTGATGAGATATTTAAGGTATTATTTATCAAGTTATATGATGAGTATATGAGTATGGATGATGCATATGAGATGTCTGCGCTGGTACGAAGTGGGAAAGAGTTGGAAGATATAGAGGATGGAGGGTTTAGAAGGCTTGAATTTAGGGATACAGGTAGTGACAGTGAGACAGGGAAGAGGATAAACAAAATATTTAAAGAGGCATGCAGGCAATGGAAAGGAATATTTGAAGAAGATGAGAAGATAAAATTGAAGCCGTCGCATTTGCGTTCGTGTGTGTCGTTTTTGCAGGATATAAAATTATTTAACAGCAATTTAGAGGTAGTGGATGATGCGTTTGAATATTTATCAATAAAAGCGTCGAAGGGGGAAAAAGGGCAGTATTTCACGCCGAGGTATGTGATAGATATGTGTGTAAAGATGTTAAATCCGAAAGAGAAAGAGTCGATGATAGACACAGCTGCAGGAAGCTGTGGATTTCCGATGCATACGGTATTATATGTATGGGGGAAAATGAAGTCTGGCAAGCCCAACTTATTTACAAATGCTTCACGTACAAAGAGAGAAATAAAGTATGTGAGGGATAAAATTTTTGCGATAGAATTTGACCCGCGTTCTGTGCGGGTAGCGAGGATGTTAAACATAATAGCAGGTGATGGTCACAGCAATGTATTAAAATTGAACACATTGGATTATACGAGGTGGGGAGAAGATGTGGAGATGGATGAATGGCAAAAGAACTATAGTGAAGGGTATCAGAGATTTATAGAGTATAGGAAGAATAAAAAAGAAAAGGGGAATAAAGAATTTGAGTTTGATATATTGATGGCAAATCCGCCGTTTGCGGGTGATATAGATGATGAGGTAATACTGGTCAATAGTGTGACAGCCAAAAACAGCGGAGGGAAAAAGCAAAGAAAGGTAAGCAGGGATATACTATTTATAG
>JAITIP010000007.1 GCA_031279415.1 Candidatus Endomicrobium procryptotermitis
ATATATTTTATCTAAGTCTATTTCTATATTCGTTTGTGCTGAAGAGAACAAAAATCCGCCGGAACTTATTGCAATATTGCCTGTAGCGGTTATATGTGAATCTTCAAAATTTATACTGCTGTTACCATTAACATATATTGCACCGCCAGAATTTTTGGCATGATTGTTTGTAAAATTTACTTTAGAGTTTGTAAAAAATATATTCGTTGAATTGTTATAAATGGCGCCACCGTCATTTGCGTTATTGCTTGTAAAATTTACAATCCCGCTTGTAAAATTTATCGTCGAATTATTGCTGTAAATTGCCCCGCCGCTTGATGCTTCATTGTTTACCGCTTCAACATTACCAAAATTGATATTTCCTGCTTTTTCCGCATACAAAAACCCGCCTGCGCCATTTATCGCATTCACTTTATTTTCTCTCACAGTTAAATTTGCCTTTTCAAAATCTGCATCCCCATCTTTCAAAAATATCGCACCACCGCTACTTGCTGCTATATTGCCCGTAAATGTCAATGTGCTGCCAGAAAAATTTATCGTTGCATTGCTATTATTATAAATTGCCCCGCCATATTCCGCGCTGTTGCCTGCAAAATTCACATCGCTGTCTGTAAAATTTATTTTCGCGCTGTCATTGTATATTGCCCCGCCATAATATGCGCTATTATCCATAAATCTTAGAGTTGATAACGTAAAATCTAAATAAGTGGCATCTTTATTTCCTCTATTATATATAGCTCCGCCGCTTGAATTTGCTATGTTGCCTGTAAACGTAACTGTAGAAAACATTAAATTTATAATAGAATTAGTGCTGTTATTGCTTATCGACCCGCCGTTTATTTTGGCTGTATTGCTTGTAAAATAAATATTTGAAGATGTAAAATTCAAGGAAGCGCCGTTAGTATTATATATAGCGCCGCCTTCCTTTTCTGATATGTTTCCACTAAATTTAACCTCTGAAGACATAAATTTTATAATACTTCTATCGTTATTATTACTCTGAAAATAATTAACGATAGCTCCGCCATTGCCTTGCGTAATATTATCTATAAAGTTCACAGTTGAATCTATGAAATTTATAGAGGAATTATTGACGTTATCTATCGCTCCACCTTCCTTTGTAGCAGTATTGCTCGTAAAGCTTACCGTTGAAGACGTAAAACTCAAAACTGCGCGATTATCATTATATATCGCGCCGCCATTTCTGTCTGCTCTATTGTTTGTAAAATTTGTCGTTGAAAACATAAAATTTACAAAAACATTATTGCCTGAAGCATATATCGCGCCGCCATAATAATTTGCATTGTTGCTGGTAAAGTTTACCGTTGAAGACGTGAAGTTTACATTTCCGCTGGCGTTGTATATCGCTCCTCCCTCTGTAGAGCTGTTGCTGGTAAAACTTACTCTGCCCCTGTCAAAATTTATTGTTGAATTATTATTGTATATCGCTCCTCCAGCACCTCCTGTGGCGTTGTTCCTTATAAAATTTATGTCTGACGCTTCAAATGCCGCTGTTGAACCGTATATTAGGTATAATGCTCCTCCAGTTTGGGCAGTGTTGTTAATAAAATCTGTTTTTCCGAATACAGCTTCTGCTCCGTTCAAATACATAAAACCGCCATAATTTCCTGCAATATTTGAGGAAATGTTCAGTAATGCAGCACTGAAATCCGCATACCCTCCGCTTCCCAAAGCTATATACCCTCCGGCGTGGCTTGCGCTGCTGTTTGATATATTTGCAGCGGATGTTGTAAATGTAAATGTTGTTCCGTTCTCGCCATAAAACGTTCCTCCTATACCAGCAAGATTATTTGACAGGTTAAATCTTTCGAGATCTATATTTATGTTTTTATTTCCTGTAGAGAACAAAAATCCACCAGAACTTACCGCCACATTGTCCTTCGCTGTTATGTATGAAGAACTGGCAACGGTTATGCCACTGCCCGAAAGATAGACAGCTCCGCCGTTGACTGCACGGTTATTTTTGAAATCTACTGTATTTCCCGCGAGATTTATATTAGAATTACCGTGAGCGCTTATTACTCCGCCGCTTGATGTACTTACAAAATATTGAAAAGTTAAATCTTGAAATGTTATTGTTTTTGTATTCAATATAAACCCTTTATTATCCTTAAATGCGGAATCTATTATCTGCATATTTCCATCAAATCCGCCGACTATAAAATTATTCGATAAAGGTTCATTAAACGGATTCTCGTCTTCATCTTCAGCTTTAATATAAGCCGCGAGATAAATGCCGCTGGTTGTGCCGCTGCTTTTGAATTGCGAGACAAAACTGTTCCAAGGATCAGCTCCATAAATCAGCCAACCCGTATAACTGTATCCGGATAACAAATTATCGTTTATCCAAATAAATCTGTATCCATAATCACCAGCACTGCTTATATTTGCTCTTGAAAACGCCATATTATGACTGTTAGCAAATATTATTGCCGTTGAACTTCCTACAACGCTTGGGTTTGTTCCTGTTTCATTTACATATAATTTGCTGTTTCCAATCAACGTCGTTGTTGTCGTAAGTATAAAGCCTGTTCCCGTTCCTAGAGCTGCTGAAAAATCTGTATCAATACCTATTGTTCCATCTCCAATATTCAGATGATTGATATATGCCGATGTAGAAAAATTTACGATTCCGCCGTTTATATTAAATGTTCCCTTAAAATCTGTTTTTGAGCCTGCCTTAAAATAAACATTTCCAGTATTTGTTTTGGTAATGCTTCCATCTCCTTCTATTCCACCGTAAAATACCACGTCGCCCTCACCGTTTATATTTATTAGTGAAGAATAGGTATTGGCAACACTGCCGTATATATCTCTTCCTTCAGTTGCGTTATTATTCATAAAAGTTATACTGCTTCCGTTTACCGCATTCAAATTCACCGTTCCTTTGTTATATATTGCCGCTCCTCGACTTTCGGATTTTTGTATATAATTTCCATTAAATTCAGCTGAACCGTTTATCGTAAATGTCGATTTTTCCATGTTATATATGGCATTGTTTATATTTTGAGAAAACAAAACATAACCGTTTATTGTAAGTTCACCTCCATTATATATCGCTCCGCCGTCTGAGCTATAGTTGTTGATAAATTCAAGTTTATAATTGTCATTAAAATTTATCGTACCGTTATAATTGAATATTGCTCCTCCATGCTGAGGTGTAAAATTATCAGTAAAAGTTACAGAAGAATTATCAAAAGTTGCAGTCGAACCTGATCTCACATGGAGTCCTCCACCATCGCCCACACTTTCAGTTGTAGTTCTTCTTCCATTAAAATTTATGACTGAATTTGTAATATTTATATTTGAGCTGTTTTCCCCAAAAATTCCTCCTCCTACACGGCTGTTTCTAAAATTTACGGTTGACATATTAATGATTATGTCACTGGCATCAACGGTAATCATACCCCTTTGATCTGTCAAGTTATTTATAAAATTTATAGAGGAGTTAGTAAAAGTTACCGTTGAATGTGCAGTTAAATGAATTATCCCTTTTCCTGTTATTTTATTAGTGTTATTGGAGGTAAAAGTCATCGTAGAGCCATCAAAAGTAATATTTGAGCCGTTTTCAGCATAAATTGCCCCGCCGCCTGAATTCGTAAAAGTCATACTGCTGCTAAAAACAGCCGCAGAACTTGAAAAGTTTAAGAGTTCCGATATAGTAGTGCTTGTACTTATTAAAGTCGTCTCATTATTAAAATAAACGACTCCTCCATAATTTATTTGAGGGAGAATGCCGGTATAATTAATCACGGAAGTAGTAAAATAAATACTTGTTGAATGGGTAGATATTGCTAAATATAAATCATTCCAATCGTTGACATTTATCGCTGCGGCTTTAGATGTCGCCAAAACGAAAATGGTAAATAATGCAGTAAAGATTCCTCTTTTCAAAAAATTAAACATTTTTTTCTCCGTATAAAGATTTATTATGTATCTTATAAATAAAATAACGATAGAGACTTATTTTGTCTGCATAAAAAACATCTAAAGAGTACATTAGCTTAATTTTTCTTATTATCAGTGACATATAATCTCATTACAATTAAATTTGTTTATACCCACCTGAGTGATAATTTATATTTTATATATTTTTATAAATAATATCTATCTATTAATTAAATATTATAATTCTTTAGTTGGATTCATGAATATAGTTTTTATTTTGTGTAAAGCGATACATATTTTATATAATAAGGAAATGAAAGTTATTTACTTGAGTTTAGGATCGAATATCGGAAACAGAGCCGAAAATTTGGTTTCGGCTTTATCTTTTTTACAGAGCAGCGGTTTTGTAAATATTCTAAAAATTTCATCTTTTTACAAAACTTCCGCAGTGGGCTTGTGTCAGCGCGATTTTTATAATATCGCGGTCAAGGCCGAGACGAACCTGCAGCCTGAAGAGCTTCTTTGTCTTGTTCAGAATATAGAATTTTTAATTGGGCGAAAACCTTCAAAACGCTGGGGTCCGAGAATTATAGATATAGACATACTTTTTTTTGGAAATGAAATTGTTAAAGCGGATAATTTGTTTATACCTCACAAAGAAATACAAAATAGACTTTTTGCATTGTGTCCGCTCAATGAAATTTCTCCGGATTTTGTGCATCCCGTTTTAAATAGGAAAATCAATGAAATTGTACAGGAAAGCAGATTGACACTTAAATGTCAAAAGGTTAAAATTATAGCAATATGAAAAAAACTGTTGCTGAAATAATGAAAATGAAGAAGGATGGACAAAAAATAACGGTGCTTACCTGTTATGATTATGTCATGGCTAAACTTATATCTTCCCAAAATATAGATGCTCTTCTTGTAGGAGATTCTTTAGGGAATGTAAAACTGGGCTATGAAAATACTCTTCCCGTCACGGTTGACGATATGATTTATCATACGAAGTCCGTAAAACGCGGAAATGCAGGGGCACTTTTGATTACCGATATGCCTTTTATGTCTTATGAGATAAGCGTTCGCGATGCCGTCTATAATGCCGCTAAAATAATAAAAGAAAGTGGAGCGCAAGCTGTGAAAATTGAAGGAGGAACAGAAATAGCTGATAAAGTAAAAGCTATTTCCGATGCTAAAATGCCAGTAATGGGACATTTAGGTCTTACGCCACAGTCGATAAATAAATTCGGCGGTTTTAAAGTGCAGGCAAAGCAAGCCGAAGCGCGCAAAAAGCTGATTGAAGATGCAAAAGCTTTGGAAGAAGCGGGCGCGTTTGCAATAGTGCTTGAAGCCATTGCGGAAGATTTGGCAAAAACCGTTTCAGAAATGCTGGAAATTCCCACAATAGGCATAGGAGCGGGAAAATATTGCGACGGTCAGGTTTTGGTTATTGACGATATGCTTGGAATGTTTACGGATTTCACGCCTAAGTTCGTAAAAAAATATGCTAATCTTGGTGAGACGATAAAAGAAGCCGTCAAAAATTATATAGATGAGGTAAAAGGCGGCAAATTTCCGCGGGAAGAAAACACTTACAAATGAAAATCATCAGAAAAGCTTCTGAAATGCAGCGCATCGCTTTAAAATTGTTTAAAGCAGGAGAAGAAATCGGTATTGTGCCAACTATGGGCGCTTTGCACGAAGGGCATATCTCTTTGATAAACAAATCGGTAAAGCAGGATGACATAACGATAGTTTCTATTTTTATAAACCCGATACAGTTTGGTAGTGACGAAGACTTTTTAAAATATCCGAGACTTTTCAACCGGGATATTTCAATATGCAGAAAAAATCATGTAGATTATGTTTTTGCGCCTTCCGCAGAGGATATGTTTGCAAAAGACCACAAAACATTTATCGATGTAAGAGATATACAGGATATTTTGTGTGGAGAGTTTAGAAAGGGACATTTCATAGGAGTGGCTACCGTAGTGGCAAAACTATTTAATATAGCTTTTGCCGAACGCGCTTATTTCGGAATGAAAGATTTTCAACAGCTGAGAATAATAGATAAAATGGCGAAAGATTTAAATTTTAGGACGAAGATTGTTCCATGTCCGATAGTGAGAGAAAAAAGTGGGCTGGCAATGTCTAGCAGGAACTTGTATTTAAATGAAAGAGAAAAAAAAATCGCCGCTGAAATTTCAAAAATATTAAAAGAAGCAAAAGCAGGTTTTAAAAATAAAAGCGCGAAGAAAATTATTGCCAAAGTTAAATCGTCTCTTTCGCTGCTGCCTGAAAGCAAAGTGGACTATGCGGAAATGCGCGATTATGAGAGTCTGTCGGTTTTAAATACAAATACAAAAAAGGCGGTATTGGCAGTTGCCGTGTGGATAGGAAAAACACGACTTATTGACAATATAATGCTCTCAAAATAGAGGAGCAATGTTGAGAAGAAAGTATTTTGTAAAACCAAAGATCTCGCTTCTCTTATAGGAAAAGTGACAGAAAATACAAAGGCTTCGGTTTTAAAAGACGGAAAAAAATTAAAGAGGCGATTTAGCTTATGAATTCGGGAAACAAAAAAAGAGAAAGGAATATTTTTTTTGTTACACAATGGTACAAGATGGAGTTTTTTTAGAAAAATAGATGCAATAATGATTAAATCCGATTATCTTATCATAGGAAGCGGTATCGCAGGACTCAGCTTTGCTTTAAAAGCCTGCCGAAGCGGAAATGTCGCTTTGATTACCAAAAGAAAACTTTTTGATTCGTCTACGGAAAAAGCTCAGGGCGGAGTCGCATGCGTTACTGATAAGTCCGATTCTTTCGAGCAGCATATCCGCGACACTATAATCGCCGGCTCCGGACTTTGCAATAAAAAAGTCGTTGAAACAGTAGTGAAGGAAGGGCCGGAAAGAATACTCGAAATTATAAAAATGGGTGTAAAGTTTTCAAAAAAAAGTTATTCGGATTCAGAGTTCGAGCTCGGGCTTGAAGGCGGGCACAGCAAAAGAAGAATTTTGCATGCTGGTGACAGTACCGGCAACGAAATCGAAAGAGCGCTGATAGAAAATATATCGAAATATCCAAATATAATCGTTTACGAAGAACATACTGCCGTAGATTTGATTCTTGATGATAAAGGCGTTTGCAGGGGCGCTTACGTTTTTAAAAATGAGAAATCTGAAATTGAAATTTTTGATGCAAAAGTTACTGTTTTAGCCTGCGGAGGTGCTGGAAAAACATATCTTTACACGTCAAATCCGGACATATCCACAGGCGATGGAATAGCGATGGCTTATAGGGTTGGTGCGGATATTGCCAATATGGAATTTGTACAGTTTCATCCAACATGTTTATACAATCCGGATGCTAAATCATTTTTGATATCCGAAGCTGTAAGAGGTGAAGGTGGAATTTTAAGACTTAAAAATGGCGAACCGTTTATGGAAAAATATCATTCACTTAAAGAGCTTGCGCCCAGAGACATAGTCGCAAGAGCTATTGACAGTGAACTGAAAGCCAGTGGAGACAGTTTTGTTTATCTTGATATTACCTCTAAAGACAGAGATTATCTTGTGAAAAGGTTTCCTAATATTTATGCTACATGTCTGGGTTATGGCATAGACATTTCAAAAGATATGATACCCGTAGTGCCGGCCGCTCATTATTTTTGTGGAGGAGTGTACGTTGATGAAAACGGCAAGAGTACGATAAAAAATCTCTATGCCATCGGCGAAACGGCATGCACGGGTTTGCACGGAGCAAACAGGCTTGCTTCGAATTCTCTATTAGAAGGGCTGGTGTATGCGCACAGAGCATATACTGATTCAGTCTCACTGTTGAATAAAAAATATCCCTCTGTTAATATAAGGCAGATGAAAAATTCACAGTCATTGTCGAGTGAATCGACGGTATTTATACAGGATTGGAACGAAATAAGAAGACTTTCGTGGAACTATCTTGGTATTTCGAGGTCGGATGAAAGACTTTCAAAAGCTCAAAAAAGGATAAATCTTCTTGAAGAAGAAATTGACCAGTATTTCTGGAACTCTCCTTTTGCAGTTGACAGAATTGAAGTCAGAAATATAGCTATTATATCGGACATGATAGCCCGTTCCGCCTGTCTCAGAAAAGAAAGCAGAGGGCTGCATTTTAACACTGATTATCCTTTTGCTTTGCCAGAAGCAAAAGATACGGTTATAAACATCAAATCAGCAAAAAAATAATTTTAAACATTTATTTTATGGCATCACAACTGTCGGAATGGCGGCAGAGCGAAAATTTTTAAAATAAAAAAAGGCATAGTTAACGTGGACATAATAAAAATACGCGGAGCAAGGCAGCACAATTTAAAAAATATAGATTTGGATATCCCGAGAAACAAACTTGTAGTCGTTACAGGACTTTCGGGTTCAGGGAAATCTTCTCTGGCTTTTGATACCATTTATGCCGAAGGGCAGAGAAGATATGTCGAGTCTCTGTCGGCTTATGCTAGACAGTTTCTTGAACTTATGGAAAAACCTGACGTCGATATAATCGAAGGTCTTTCTCCTGCGATTTCTATAAAGCAGAGAAACCCTTCGCACAATCCGCGTTCAACTGTAGGAACAGTTACCGAAATATATGATTATTTAAGACTTTTGTTTGCACGCGTGGGAATTCCCCACTGTTTTAAATGCGGCAAAACGATAAAGCCGCAGTCTTCGCAGCAGATAATAGATGAAATAATGAAATTTGTGGAAGGCAGCATGGTTCACATTTTGTCGCCTTTGGTAAAAGGAAGAACCGGAACTTATGAAGAGCTCTTTTCTAGGCTTGCTAAAGCAGGGTATACGAGAGTAAGAGTTGACGGAAAAGTATATTCCATTGATGAGAAAATTTCACTCGACAGATATAAAAAACATAATATCGAAATAGTTGTCGACAGGATAAAAATCGGATCTGGAACGCGTTTGAGAACGGCAGATTCCGTAGAAACGGCTTTAAAAGAATCAAAAGGAACGGTGCTTATCTTATCTGTAAACGGTGAAGGAAAAGTTGAAAACGAAATGCTTTTTAGCGAACATTATATCTGTGCGGAATGCGGAATTAGTATTCCTGAAATCGAACCGAGACTTTTTTCGTTTAACACTCCGCATGGCGCTTGTCAGGAATGCGGCGGTTTGGGAAATAAAATCGAAATAGACGAAAATCTTATAGTGCCGGATAAAACGCGCTCATTGCAGCAGGGCGCCGTCATAGCGTGGGCGGAACCTGTAACCACCAGAACTAACAGATGGAAAAATTCATGGGGAGGATATTATTGGGAGTTGTTGAGTTCTGTTGCAAAAGTAAATAAAATTCCTATAAATAAGCCGTGGAAAGAGCTTACAAGAGAGCAGCAAGAGATAGTTTTATACGGCTATGACGGTGAGTTTGAAGGTGTTATAGGCAATATACAGCGGCGTTACAATGAAACCGAATCTGATTTTGTCAGGGAAGAAATATTTAATAAGTATATGGGCAAAAAAATATGCCCTTCATGCAAAGGAAAAAGGCTTAAAAAAGAAGCTTTGGCAGTTTTAATTGACGGTAAATCAATAGCGGATATTTCCAGAATGTCGGTAGAAAAAGCGCTTGATTTTTTCAATAAAATAAAGTTTGAGAAAAAAGATGAAGTTATAAGCAAAAGCATTTTGAAGGAAATTATAGCTCGGATTTTGTTTTTAGATAATGTTGGTTTGGGGTATCTTAATCTGGACAGAGAAAGTGGTACTCTTTCAGGTGGAGAAGGGCAGAGGATACATCTTGCGACGCAGATAGGTTCGGGACTTACCGGAGTTTTGTACGTTTTGGATGAACCCTCAATAGGACTTCATCAAAGAGATAATGGAAAACTTCTAAAAACTTTATTTAAACTGCGCGATTTGGGAAATACTTTGGTGGTTGTGGAACATGATGAAGACACTATGAGAATGTCCGACCACATAATAGATTTGGGTGCAGGAGCGGGTGTTCACGGAGGAAATATAGTCGCCGAAGGAAATGTCAAGGAGATAATGAAATCTCCAAAATCTCTTACGGGAAAATATTTAAAAGGAGATTTGTGTATTCCGGTTCCAAAAAAAAGGAAAACTCCTATGGACAATAAATGGCTTGTTGTCGAAGGGGCGGAACAGTTTAACCTTAAAAAAATAGATGTTCATATTCCGTTGGGACTGTTTGTCTGCATTACCGGAGTTTCCGGAAGCGGGAAATCCACTTTGGTGCATGAATTGATTTATAAAAACCTTGCGCATAAAATTTACCGCTCGAAAGACAAACCCGGCAAATTCTCCGATATGCGCGGTCTTGAAAATATAGATAAAGTCGTGATAGTTGACCAGTCACCGATAGGCAGGACGCCGCGTTCAAATCCAGTGACATATACTGGCGCGTTTTCGATAATAAGAGATTTGTTTTCACAAATGCCTCAATCAAAGGCAAGAGGGTATGGTCCGGGAAGATTTTCTTTTAATGTCAAAGGCGGAAGATGTGAAAATTGTCAAGGTGACGGAACTTTAAAAATAGAGATGCAGTTTTTACCTGACGTTTATGTTAAATGTGATGTCTGCGGTGGGCGGCGCTTTAATGAAGAAACGCTGCAAATAAGATATAAAGAGAAGAATATCGATGAAGTTTTGAATATGACCGTTGAAGAAAGCGTAAAATTTTTTGAAAACATTCCTCAGCTCAAAAGAATTTTATCTACTTTAGATGATGTGGGTTTGGGATATATGAGAATAGGGCAGCCGGCTACAACTCTTTCCGGAGGCGAAGCGCAAAGAGTAAAACTTGCTTCGGAACTTTCAAAAAGGGCTACGGGCAGAACAATATATATTCTTGACGAACCTACTACAGGACTTCATTTTGCCGATGTCGAAAAACTTTTGGAAGTTTTGCAAAGACTTACTTATGCTGGAAATACCGTTTTAGTAATAGAACATAATCTGGATGTTATTAAGACGGCCGACTGGATAGTGGATTTAGGACCTGAAGGAGGCGAGCGCGGAGGGAAAGTTATAGCTGAAGGTACTCCGGAAGAAATATTGAAAAATAACAAATCTTTTACTGGACACTATTTAAAAGAATATCTAAAAAGGCAAAAATCTAAGAAAATATAATGCATTTTGAGATTTTATTGACAGTTTGCTTGAGAAATAATAAAATACATAAGATGTTTTAGCAGAACATATAAATAAAAAAAATCGGAGGGATTGCTATGAAAAAAGGTTTGGTGCTGATTATGTTGGCAGTTTTAATATTTGCCTCGGGCTGTAAAAAGAAAGATATCAATGATGATAGCATGATGCCGGAAGCTGATGCGATGATAATTCCGGATTTTGCGGATGAACCTTCAATTAGAGGAGATTTAGATAAAGATATAAATCTTAAAACTATATATTTTGAATTCGACAAAAGCGAATTAACCCCTGATGCTTTGAACTCGCTCAAAGAAAATGCAGCATATCTCATAAACAATCTGGGAGTTAAAATTGTAATTGAAGGTCATTGTGATGACAGAGGAACTGTAGAGTACAACTTATCATTAGGCCAGCGCAGAGCTGTGAAAGTTAAAGAATACTATACGCAGCTCGGCGTAGCTTCAAACAGAATAGCCACTATATCTTATGGTGAAGAAAAACCACTTGACACCAGAAGCAATGAGAGTGCGTGGGCAAAAAACAGAAGAGCCGAATCTAAAATTATGGTTCAATAATCGATGAAATATTTAATAATATTTCCTATACTTTTTATATTTTTATTTGCTGCATGCATTCCCGTGAACAACCAGGGGACAGCTGAATTAAAAGGTGAAATTGCGCAGATGCAGATACAATTCAAAGAATTGCAGCGCAATCATGCAGATTTATACGCTAAAGCAGACACCGAATTTGTTACCCTTGACGTTTTAGCGGCCTCTGTTCAGGATTTGCAGACTAAAGTTTCTAATCTCACTCAAAAGATACAGGATTTGGAAGCTTCGGCAAAAAAAAGAAACAGAGGAGATATTGAAGATGCTATTTTGCCTTCGGAGCTCTATCAAAACGCGTACAGCGATTATTCTATGGGCAAGTATGACTTGGCTTATAAAGGATTTCGTTCTTTTGTCGACAAATACCCAAATGCCGAGCTTGCTGCACAGGCCGTTTATTTTATGGGTGAATGCTTTTATTCGCAAAGCAAATGGCAGTCCGCTCTTGACGAATATCAAAAAGTGGAGCAAAAATATCAGAGATCTGAGCAGGTTGCTCCGGCAAGACTTAAAATTGCCCTTTGTTACGAACTTTTAGGCAAAAAAAGTCAGGCTATAAATGTTTTTGGATCGATAGTTAAAGATTTTCCCCAAAGCTCTGAAGCGTTGACCGCAAAAGAAAAGATTCGAATATATAACAATGCTCAAAAAAAATGATTTTTTACTTTACTTGATAGCTTCGATTGTCGCACATGCTGTTGTGCCTTTTTTGGTTTTCAACAGCAAGCCTAAGCCGTTTTTTGTTTCGGCGCCTATAGATGTTGCTTTTTATACTCCTGCGCAAAAATATTCCGACCCTCTTCCTGTTGAAAAAACCGAACAAAAAATTCCGGAGCAGGTGAAAGAAGAAGTCAAAGAAGAACCTAAAATAATAAAAGAAGATATAGTGGTTAAGAAAAAAGAAAAACCACGGGAGAAGCCTAAGCCAAAAGCTCCTCCTCTTAAAAAGGAAGAATCAAAAAAAGTTGAAACGCCGCCGCAAATCCAAAATGTGAATACTGTTCAGGCTACAGAAGATGCCAGATATGAAGCTATTGGGTCGCAGTTTGACGGGGTGTCTTTTGACACTGCAAATTTTAAATATGCCTATTATACTAATACAATCGTAAGAAAAATAAACCGGTTTTGGCAGTGGTCGGAAAGTTATGGAAGACGCAGAGCGGTAATATACTTTAAAATATTGAAAGATGGTTCAATAACATCAATTTCAGTTAAAGAATCTTCCGGAGACACAAGTTTTGACCAAAATGCTCACAGAGCAGTGCAGTTGGCAAGCCCTTTTGCGCCTTTGCCAGATGGTTATACCGGTAATTCTTTGGGAGTTTACCTTGAATTTAAATACAGAAATTAATATATCAGGGAGTCGGAAATTGAATTCTTTTATGCTTAAATTATTGAAAAAAATAATTTTTATAATCATGGTTACTTTTTTTATTGTTGTTCCCGCTTTTGCTCAGGATGACGTTTACCTTTCACTGTCTGCAACAGGAAAAAGATCGGATATAGCTATAGAATCGTTTACTACTCCTTACAGCAATACCGCCGAAGACAGTAAATATGCTCAGCTTTTAAAAGAAGTGATTGAAAATGATCTCATATTATGCAGATATTTTAATGTTATCACCGGGGATCCGGAAAAAAAAGTTCCTTTTGATATGAGAATGCTTTTTTGGGAAAAGAAAGGCGCAGCGGTTCTTTTGACGGCTGCAATAAAAGTAAAAACTGAACAGATTACATTTGAAGTAAAACTTTATGATGCAGTAAGCAAAGAAGTAATATGGCAGCAGACGTATAGAAATGAAATTATAAATTACAGAAAGCTTGCCCATGAAGTAAGTGACGAAATAATAAGAAGGTTTACCGGTGAAAACGGAATAGCGCGGTCAAAAATAGCTTTTATAAATAATAATACGCGCTTTAAAGAATTATATCTGATAGATTATGACGGGCATAATCTCAGAAGACTTACAAAAGACAATAAGCTTAATATTCTCCCGAGATGGTCTCCGAGCGGAGAGCAGATCATTTACACCAGTTACCTTTATAGCAATCCGGATTTATTTGCTCTTAACCTCGTAAAAAACAGAAGAAGCATAATTTCGAAATACCAGGGCTTAAATGCTGCCGGTTCTTATTCTCCCGAAGGTAAGAGAATACTTTTAACTCTTTCCCGCGGAAAATACCCGAATCTTTATCTTATAAGTGAAACCGGCGAGATATTGAGAAGAATGACCGACGGTTCATATATTGATACAAGTCCTTCGTTTGCGCCGAACGGTCAGGAGATTGTTTTTATTTCCGACAGGCCCGGTTTTCCGCAGCTTTATATCATGAACATTGACGGCGGAAATGTAAGGCGTCTCACGACAAATGATTTTTGCGATTCGCCGGCTTGGTCTCCGAGGGGGGATAAGATAGTTTTTACGATGAGGCAGCAGAAAGGCAATTACGATTTATTCGTTTATGATTTGCCGACATCAAAAATTACAAGGCTTACCAGCAATCAGAGAAATAATGAAAATCCTACTTGGTCGCCTGATGGAAGATTTGTCGCATTTTCTTCTAACAGGTCGGGTCGCAGTGAGGTTTACATAATGGCAATTGACGGTTCCGGTACGAGAAAGCTTGCAGAAATTCCCGGTTCTTCATTCACGCCTTCATGGTCGCCTAATTTAACGTATTAAATATTAAGGGGAAAAAAATGTTTGATGGTAAGAGTTTTTTTGAAATACTTCAGATGGGTGGCTGGACACTTTATGTTCTTATCGGTGCTTCTATTTTATCGGTTACCGTAATTCTTTTTAAACTTATGGAATTTTTTGGAAAATCCAAAACTACAAGAATTGACTTTGTGTCAAAAATAATGAAAAGACTTAAAAAAGGTGATATGGAAGGTGCAATCGAGATATGTGATAATACGAATTCTCCCATGGCGCCGGTTGCTAAGGCCGGAATTTCCGCACATATGGAAAAAAGTAAAAACGTTGGAGAAGCGATGGACAGAGAAATCATGATAGAAACCGTAAAACTTGAAAGATTTACTACTATACTAGGCACTATAGGAAGCATAGCCGTATATATCGGTTTGTTTGGAACGGTACTCGGAATTATAAGAGCTTTTCACGATATATCGCAGGTCGGTTCTGGCGGAATTTCCATTGTTATCGGAGGGGTTTCCGAATCTTTAATAGCTACGGCTGCGGGGCTTTTTGTGGCGATACCGGCCGTTATCGCTTATAACTTTTTTACCAAACTTATAGATAAATTCATAGTAAACATGGAATATTGTGCTTCGGCAGTCGAAGATTTTATAATGGGAAAACCGTCAGATGAAAAGAAATAGAAAAAGAAATAAAGTTATGGCTGAAATAAACATAACGCCTTTTACCGATGTTATTTTAGTGCTGCTTATTATTTTTATGATAACTACTCCTATGCTAATGCAGCCCGGAATTAAAGTTAACCTTCCAAAAACTCAGACAACCGATAATGAAGATACTTCAAATATTGAAGTGTTGATTTCAAAAGAAGGCTATGTTTACATGAACGGCAAACAAATTCACGAATCAAACGTTGAGGCAACGATAAGAAATCTTTTAGCTGCATCGCCAAACAAGCCTGTGGTCATAAAAGCCGATAAAGATGTAAAATATGATTATGTTATAAAATTTATGGACGTGTCGAAGAAAGTTGGTGCGTCAAAATTCGCTCTGGCGGTTGATAATTCGCCGAGAAAATAGGTGCTTTATGACAAAGACTATAAATGTAATGCTCATTTTTTTGTGTCTTATTGCCGGTGCGAGTTTTTTGTTTTACTCTCCCGTGCAGCCGTATGATTTAATAACCGGAGCCAAAGCGGCAAATGGCTTTTTTATTTCGTGGCCTTCAATAAGGGTTTTTACAGAACCTATATACGCTTTTTCTTTTTATACGCTTACTTTAAACAGGGATTTTTACCAGCCGGCAATTATTTCGTGGATAGGCTGGACTGTGCTTTCGGTTTTTATTTATTGCGGTGTAAGAAGAAGAACCGTGCTTCAGACTTTGTCAAGAATACTTTATGCCTTGATGATTCTTGTCACGATATTTCTGTTTGTGGCTTTAGTACCGATTCCGGGTCCTAAGCTTAATAAGCCCCAAGGCTATATCGCTGTAGATCTTCATTCGCATACAATATTTTCGCATGATAATTTTTCCAAACCTTCTTCAAGCCTCAGGTTTCACAATATGCACGGATATGATTATTTTTTTGTAACCGAACACAACCATACCAAAGGTTTTGAAAATTTTCCCGAAAATGCAAAATATAAAAAAGTTTTTCCAGGTATGCAAATGCAGACAAAAGATAGAGTTTCGGTTCTGCTTCTTTCAGGGAAAGCTTTTGAAGGACAGGAGTATGCGGACAAAACGCTGAAAGAAATAATTGAAAAAGCTCATCAAAACAATATTCTTGTCATTATGCCGCATTGGTGGAAATGGCATAGATTGAGCCTCCATGAACTTGTGGAGCTTGGAATAGACGGTTTTGAAATTTATAACTGTGGATATAGAAATATTTCCAAACGGGATTTTCAGGACATAGTGAAAGTTTCTAAAGATAATAATCTTTTAATAGCAGGCTCTACGGATTGGCACGGCTGGGGATATATGTCTGACGTATGGACAGTGCTAAAGGCCGGACATGGAGACAGCTTTAAAGATATTTTAGATAAAAAACCGGAAACGCAGGTGATCGTCTACAGAGAAAAGCAGTTATCTTCAACGCTCAGATTCATATTCGAGCCTTTTATGGCATTTTATTATTATGTTAAAAACGCTGACATAATTTCTATTTTTTCTTTAATGGTTTGGATTATTCTTATAAATGTACTTTTTATAGGCAATACCGCAAAATACATAAAAAAATACACGCCGCCATCGATAATTTTTGCCATGGTCGTATCGGCTGTTTTTATTTATATTTCATATATTCCTGCTCACGGATTAAACAAAATTATTCCGTCAACTGTGCTTCCCGCTTTGGCGGTCTGCTGCGTACTCTGGTTCATCGTTTGGAGAGTTAATGGAAAAAATATTCAATAAAAAGAATACTTTTTTCCTTGTCGGTTTTGCGGTTCTTTTCAAACTTTTTCTTTCCGCGGTACTAGAACTGCATCCAGATGAGGCTTATTACTGGTTATGGTCGGTTCATCTTGCGCCCGGATACTATGATCATTCTCCGATGGTGGCTTATTTTATTAAAATAACAACGTTGCTTTCAGATTCTGAGCTTTTTGTAAGGATGTCTTCAATAATAACGACTGTTATTTTAAGTTTTCTTACGTGGAAATTTGTAAAAAAACTGTTCAATGAAACCGTTGCGGCGGCTTCGGTTATAACAATAAACACTATACCTCTTATGCTCGTCGGTTCGGTTATAATAACTCCGGATACTCCTCTTTTTCTTTTTTGGTCTTTTACTATATATTTTATTTGGAAACTCATAGAGACAAATCAGACAAAATATTGGTATATAAGCGGCGTTTTTTTTGGACTTACAATGCTTTCCAAATATACGGGAGTTTTGTTTCTCCCTTGTCTTTTAATATATATGATATTTGATAAAAAACTTGTGTGGTTTAAAAATAAACATTTTTATTTTATGTTTGCGGTTTCTCTGATAATTTTTTTTCCCGTAATATATTGGAATTGGCAAAACGGGTGGGTTTCGTTTACCTATCAGCTCAACCACGGTTTGTATAATACCGAACTCAATTTCGGATATATATTCGAATATTTTGGCGGGCAGGCACTTACAGCGGGACCTTTCATATTTATCACCGGTTTTATTGCTGCGGTTTTATATTTTCTGTCAAGAGATTCAAAAAAGATATTTCTGGCGTCTTTTTCACTTCCGATAATATTATTTTTTGCCTCTACGGCGCTTAAAAGACTACCGGGTGCAAATTGGCCGGCTTTTGCTTATTTTGCTTTGAGTATTGCAACGGCTCAATTTATGCTTGCGACAGACAGAAAAAAAAATGTTCTTATAATCGGTATAATAGTTAATATTATTTTTTCCGTGATAGCAGGTGTTCATGCCAAATACGGAATAATTCCCGTTTATAAATTTTCACAGAAATCTTCGGCAGCGGATGCGACAAATTGGTTTACCGGCTGGAAAACTCTAGGAGAAAATTTATCAAAAAGAAATATCAAATATGCGATAACGCATTCTCATCAATGGGGCGCAGCGATAGCGTATTATGCGCGTGGAAAAGTTACTCCGATTTTGGATAAAGTCGCAAAAGACAGGTTTAACCAATTTGCTTTTTTCGATATTCCCAAAGATCTGGATAAATCCGCCGCCGCTATAGTAAGAATTGATAACAGAATGGAAGATGATTTTACGTCGATACCTGATGCGGAAATATTTTTTACGTATAGAAATAAAATTCCTATAAGGCAGTATGCGATAACCGAAGTAAACGGCTATCAAATGGAGTCGGATATCAAGAATGTGAGGCTAAAACATTGAAAAAATTTGCGACCGTATTAATAGTAACGATTTTTGCGGCTTGGGTTTATGGCGAAGATTTAGATCAAAAATTGGTTGATGCCGTTAAAGCCAATAATTATTCCGAAGTGCGCAGTCTTCTTGTGCGAGAGGCAAATCCCGATGCTAAAGATTCCATGGGAAATACGGCTCTCGTAATAGCTGTTAATAACGGAAACGAAGAAATTGCAGATGTTCTTATAAAAAGCGGTGCATACACCAGCGAAAGTTATATGAGAGGGATGAGCGTGCTTATGCTTGCGATAAATAAGCAGATGGAAGAAACTGCAGTACGGCTTATAAAGTTCGGTGCCGACACTACGGCTAAACTCAGCAATGGATTGAATGCGTTAATGATGGCTTGTGAAAGAAATCTTGAACAAGTAGTAAAAGAAATAGTTCTTAGAAAACAGATTGACGTAAACGCTAAAACGGTTCAGGGCGTCACGGCTCTTTCCATAGCGCTAAAAGAAAAAAATATGAATATCGCTAAAATACTCCATAAAGCTGGTGCAAAACCATCGAATCTTTTAGAGTCTGCATGTGTTTCCGATATCAAAGTTTCAGAAGAACTTTTGTCGGAGGGAGCGGATATAGAGGAAAAAGATGAAAATGGCAGAACGCCTTTAATAACGGCATTTATGCTTGAAGATTATTCAATGGCAAATTTTCTTCTTTCAAAAGGGGCAAATATTGATGCATGCGATAATCAGGGAAATATTCCGATATTGATTGCAAGCATGGCAAATAATGGCGCTTTGTTGTCGTTGTGTTTTGATAACAAAGCCGATGCTTTGGTTCAAGATGCAAACGGATTAAATCCTCTTATGTTTCTTGTTTTTTTTGAGAATGATTCTCTCATAGATTCCATGATAAACTATAATGATAAAACCGTAAACTGTGTGGATAATAACGGAGTTACGCCTTTAGTGCTGGCGATAGGTAAAGGCAATAAAAGAATTATCGAGAAACTTATCTCAAAAGGCGCTTATATAAATTCGAAACGTTCAAGGAGACCTTTGAACGTGGCAATCGAAATCGGCAACTTGGACGCGGCAAAACTTGTTTTGGATAAAGGCGCAAGAATAAATGCAAAAGATATTAATGGCAATACTCCTATAATTACTGCGGCAGGCATGAACAATGATATGGCTGTAGAATTTTTAGTCGCAAATAAGGTTAAAATTAATGTAAGGGATTCTTTGGGGTTTACACCTTTGGATTATGCGAAGAAGTTTTCCAATAAAAAAATGATGGCTGTGTTGAATTATATTGAAAATATGGAAGAAAGCAGCGTTAAAGAGTAAAATGTTTACGATTGGAAAATCGAATGAATTAATATATAATTAATTTAAAATTGTTTACTAACTTTTCCAAATAAGGACAATCCGATGAGAGCCATAAAAATTTTAATAGTTTTTTTATTTGTTTTTTCCACAGTGTATTCTTACGGGCAGGGCTATCTTATACATACTCTTATGGCGCATACGGACAACGCCAGATCAGCGGATTTTTCGAATGACGAAAAATATGTTTATTCAGCAGGTTATGATTACAGAATAGTAAAGTGGAGATTGGACAATTCGGAAAATCTCATCTATTTAAAAGATCATAATGACATAATAAACTGTGTCAGGATAAACAATAAAGGAGATATTCTTGCGTCGGCGGCTAACGATAATTCGATTAAACTTTGGTCGGCAAGGGCAAATACGCTTATGAGGACTTTGAGGGGACACAGCCACTATGTCAACAGCTTAGCTTTTTCAAAAGATGGAAAAACGCTTTTGTCGGCCAGTTCCGATAGAACCGTTATGATATGGAACCTTGCCCCTTCGTATTCTATACAAAAAGTGTTCAGAGGACATACGGATATAGTAAGAGATGCAGTTTTCAGTCCCGTAGGAACCTATGTGGCAAGCGGCGGCGAAGATAAAACCATAAGGATATGGTCGGTAAAAACCGGCAAACTTCTTCAAACCGCTAAAGATCATAACAATATAGTCAACTGCGTTGCTTTCAGTCCTGACGGGAAATATCTTGCTTCCTGCAGCGATAATAATGATATTATTATCTGGAGTTTTGAAAGCGGAAGAATTACAATGAAAAATCATATAACCGGACACAAAGATAAAGTTAACACAGTCGCATTTTCTAAAGATAGTTTGATGATTGCCAGCGGAAGTGATGATAATGATATAAAGTTGTGGAATGTCGAAACTGGAATGCTGATAACTTCCCTTATCGGACACAGTGACAGAGTAAATGATTTGACTTTTTCAAAATCAGGAAGATATATAGTTTCTGCCAGCGATGACAAAACGATAAAAGTGTGGGGTCCTTTTCAGTTTGACGAAAGCATAGGGACGCTAAAACAGCAATCTGGAAATATCGATTCTGATGAAAGTTTTTAATCGGTAGCAGATGCGATTGAATAATAACGGTAAAATGGGCAAAATAAAAAGGTTTTTAAAATATTTATTTATTGATGATACCCTGCAAAAAGACGTGGACTTTTTACAGAGCGTAGCTCTTTTTGCAAATCTATCAGACAGATCTTTGGCTAAAATAGCGCTTATAGTTTTTAAAAAAAATTATGCCACAGGAGAACATGTTTATAAAGATCATCAGGAGGCAAATGTTTTATATATAGTAAAAAACGGAGAGATACTGATTAAAAACACATCTGCCGGCACAGTTGTTGGAGCCGGAGATTTTTTCGGGGAAATATCTCTTATAGAAAATAGAAGGCATGATTCGGCAGCTTTCGCTTTAAAAGATAGTGAATTATATCTTATTTACAGGGTTAAATTTGACGATTTGGTCGATTCAGATGCAAAAGTCGGTTTAAGAATAATGAAAAATCTTTGTTCGATATTTGAAGTAAGGCTTAAATGTGCCCGGCGGCAATCGGAACCGGAAAATCCGCAGCATAAACGGGATAATAATGGCGACAGAAACGTCAAATAATCGCATATTTGCTATAAGTATAATTTTGTTTCTCGCAGGCTGCTTATTTTTATACTTTGCGAGGAATATTCTCACGCCGTTTATTTTAGCCGCTTTTTTTACGTATCTTTTGTCTCCCCTTGTAAGCAAAATACAGGTTTACGGATACAAACGCTGGGTGGCGGTAGCGCTTTTTGCGGTAATTTTTATGATTGCCGCCTCAGTTGCATTGTCTATCATAATACCGGCTCTTGTGGACGAAGTCGAAAAACTTACAGTAAATTGGAATACTTATTATAATTATGTGTATGCTTATGTGATTAAGCTGAAAGATAAAATCGAAACTGCATTTCCCATTATTCATGAGTACAAACTTTCCGAAACCGCCATAGAAAGAATAAATTCGTTCTTAACGTCCGAAGCGCAAAAAGTTCCTCAGTATATAATGAGCATATTTTCTCTTTTTTCCGTAATCGTTTTAATTCCAATGCTTGTTCTTTTTATGCTTGTAAGCGGAGGAAAAGGCGTTAAAGCGATAGTCGAAATAGTTCCTTCGGGATATGTAGAAACTTTTTTGTCTGTGATTTACGAAATGGATTCTGTTCTCGGAAAATTCATAAGAGGACAGCTTATAGAAGCGATGTTTGTCGGGACGCTATCCTGTATAGTTTTAAGTATATTGGGCATAAATTACGCTCTTTTAATAGGGATTACGGCAGGAATAGCCAATATGATTCCTTACATGGGGCCGGCCATAGGAGTCATTCTTGCTTCCATCATCGCTTTGGTACAATTCCAAAATGTGTCAATTTTGATTAAACTCATCCCTTCATTTTTGATAATACAGTTTCTAGATAACAATCTCGTACAGCCTTTTGTCGTGGGACAGAACGTCGATCTGGGTCCTGTGACCATGATTTTTGCCATGCTTGCCGGGGCGCAGGTTTTCGGATTTTTGGGTATAGTTTTTGCTGTTCCAGTTGCAGCTATTATAAAAACTATTTTCTTTATGTTAATTAAGAAATATAAAAATTCGCTTCTTGTTTAATTATTAAAGCCAAAGGGGTCATCTATGGATAATCATGTTCAGTGTTTTTCTTTACTTACGAAAGATGACATCCATTTGTTTCGCGAGGGAAGCCATTTCAGATTATATGAGAAAATGGGTTCAAAAATTATTTCAAAAGACGGAGTAAACGGCGTTTATTTTTGCGTGTGGGCGCCGAACGCTAAAACCGTTTCCGTCATAGGGGATTTTAATTTTTGGGATAAAAACGCGCACTGCCTGTTTGCCCGTACCGATGGCAGCGGAGTTTGGGAAGGTTTTATCCCAAAAATGGCGCAGGGCGATACTTATAAATATTATATACAATCTAACTTCAATAATTACTGCGTTGAAAAAGCTGATCCTTACGCTTTTCATACTGAAAATCCGAAAAAGACAGGTTCAAAAATATGGGGTTTAGATTATAAATGGGATGATTCAAACTGGATGCAAAATAGGAAAGCGAAAAGTTCCATCAAAGCTCCGATATCAATATATGAAGTTCATTTAGGGTCGTGGCAGAGAAAACCGGAAGATAATAATCGATGGCTTTCTTACAAGGAAATTGCCCCGATTCTGGCTGATTATTGCGTTAAGATGGGTTTTACTCATGTTGAACTTCTTCCTATTATGGAATATCCGTTTGACCCGTCATGGGGATACCAAAGTCTTGGATATTTTGCTCCTTCAAGCAGGTTCGGCACTCCGCAGGATTTCATGTTTTTGGTTGATATTCTTCATCGGGCTGGCATAGCTGTTATTTTGGACTGGGTTCCATCGCATTTTCCTACGGACCTGCACGGACTGTCATTTTTCGATGGCACTTATCTATATGAGCATGCGGACAGCAGGCTCGGATTTCATCCGGATTGGAAAAGCGCTATTTTTAATTACGGCAGAAACGAAGTAAAAAACTTTTTGATTTCCAGCGCTTTGTTCTGGCTTGACAAATATCATATTGATGGAATAAGAGTAGATGCCGTAGCCTCGATGCTCTATTTGGATTATTCTAGGAAAGAAGGCGGCTGGCTTCCCAACAAATATGGAGGAAAGGAAAATATAGAAGCCATAGAATTTTTGAAACGTTTCAATCATGTAGTTTATGAAAATTATGACGATGTTCAGACCTATGCCGAAGAGTCTACGTCATGGTCTATGGTTTCAAAACCTACGTATCTTGGTGGTTTGGGTTTTGGATATAAGTGGAATATGGGCTGGATGAACGATGTTTTGAGTTATATGAAAATTGATCCGGTTTTTAGAAAATATCATCACAATAAACTTACTTTCAGCTTTTTATACGCTTTCAGTGAAAATTTTGTTTTGCCCTTTTCACATGATGAAGTTACTCAGGGGAAAGGCTCTCTTATAGGCAAGATGCCGGGCGATGAATGGCAGAGATTTGCAAATCTCAGGCTCATCATTGCTTATATGTACGCTCATCCGGGAAAAAAGCTCTTATTTATGGGTGCAGAATTCGGTCAGGTTAGGGAATGGAACCACGAGGAAAGCCTTGAATGGCATGTGCTGCGGTTCTGGCAGCATTCCGGAATACAGAGATGGGTCAGAGATTTAAATTATGCCTATAAAGAAAATCGCGCGTTTTTCGAAAATGATACAGGCTGGGACGGTTTTGAGTGGATAGACGCAAACGATTCTGATAACAGCGTTCTGTCTTTTGTAAGAAAATCGACATTGGCAAAAGAAATCGTTCTCTGTGTTTTCAACTTTACTCCGATTCCAAGACACAATTATAAAATTGGAGTAGATTATAAAGGCAGATGGGATGAAATATTAAACAGCGATGGCGTTGAATATTTCGGGAGCGGGCTTGGAAATATGGGTTTTAAAGAAACGCTTGACTGGGGTGCTCACGGCAGGCCGTACAGTCTTGACATAACGGTTCCGCCTTTAGGCGCTGTATTTTTTAAATATAAAATTTGAGGAAAAAGGAAAAATGAACATATATACATTATTAATAGTATCTTTTTTGATTGCGGTTTATGCGATTGAAACTATTGCAGATTATCTTAACGTTAAAAATATATCCGATGAAATACCAAAAGAGTTTGAAGGCTGCTATGATAAAGAAAAGTATGCCAAAGCTCAGCAATATCTTAAAGAGAAAACAAAGTTTTCGCTTAATTATGCTACTTTTTTTATTATAGCGCAGATAATTTTTATAAGTGCCGGCGGTTTTAACATTACAGATAAATTCGCGCGCTCATTCGGTTTCAGCGAAATAATCACAGGGCTTATTTTTGCTGGAATTTTACTTTTTTTGGCATCAATTTTAAAAATTCCTTTTTCAGCTTACAATACGTTTGTCATTGAAGAAAAATTTGGTTTTAATACAATGACAGTAAAAACTTTCATATCGGATTTATTAAAGTCATGGATAATAGGGGCGATTATAGGCGGCGTTGTTTTTGCTGCAATAATATGGTTTTTTGAAAATTTTGGTTCATTTGCATGGCTTTACGCTTTTGCCGCTGTTATAATTTTTGAACTTACCGTAACTTTTATCTATCCGGTGGTAGTTTTGCCGCTTTTCAATAAATTTACTCCGCTTGAAGAAGGGGAACTTAGAAGTTCTGTGGAAAGTTATGCCAAAAAAGAAAACTTTAAGATGAAAGGTCTTTTTACTATGGACAATTCCAAACGTTCCACAAAATCGAACGCGTTTTTTGCGGGGTTTGGAAAATTCCGCAGAATAGTTTTATTTGATACTTTGATACAAAAACATACGGTTGATGAATTGACAAGTGTTTTAGCTCATGAGATGGGACATTTTAAGCTCGGACATATAATAAAGCAGATGATATTCGGTTTCATTACGATGGGAATAATGTTTTTTATATTATCATTTTTTATAAATTCCGCATGGCTTTTCGAAGCTTTTTTTATGGAACAGCGGTCCGTGTATGGCGGAATAATATTGTTCGGTTTTCTTTATGCGCCGATTTCGATGATTATAGGAATAATTTCAAGCATTTTTTCAAGAAAATACGAGTACGAAGCTGACAGCTATGCCGTAACGACATATAAAAAACCGCAGGCTATGATAGACGCTTTAAAAAAGCTGTCCGTAGACAACCTGTCAAACCTTTCGCCGCACCCTTTCAAAGTGTTTTTGGAGTATTCGCACCCTCCTGTTTTAGAAAGAATAGAATCGATAAAAAAAATAAAAACAGGTGATTGAAACGTTTGAAAAAATAAGTTAAATTGGCAGTATTACAAAATAAAAGAATTTTAATGAAGGCAGACCTTTTATTTTAGCGGGACATTCGCATGATTTTATGCTCTTGCTGTCATCATAATTTTTGAACTTGCCACAACTTTTATCTATCCTGTTACAATTATGCCGCTTTTTAATAAATTTACTCCGATTGAAGAAGAGGAACTTAAAAATTCTGTGGAAATTTATGCAAAAAACTTTAAAACGAAAAGTCTGTTTACCATGGACAATTCCAAATGTTCCACAAAATCGAATGCGTTTTTTGCAGGATTTGGGAAATTTTGCAGAATAGTTTTGTTTGATACTTTGATACAAAAACATACATAGGTTTAGTTTTAATCGAATCTTTTTATGTCATTTTCGTCTAAAATATTTCCCTGCTGTGTTTCCGTCAAAATTGCGGTTTTTCTGCCTTTGTTAAACAATTTATGTTTATATCTTTTTTTAATATAAATATATTCGTTTTCTCCCAACTTATATATCTTCCCGTCAAGTTCTACAACTATTTTTCCCTGAACTACTACCCAGTGTTCGTGGCGGTATTTATGTATTTGAAGCGAAGTGCATTTGCCTGGCAAAATAGTTAAAGTTTTAATGGTAAATTTTTTATCCGTATATATGACTTTATACTCGCCCCAATGTCGTTTTACAAGTATGCCTTTTTTGTACGTGTTAGCCACTTTTATCTCCCAATGAAGATTCGGTTTCGCAGAAACAGATAATACGAATATACATAAATCTTTCATTCTTCATCAAACCTATGTAATTCCCCGACCTTACGTTTGGGAAGAATCATTTGATTTATCTTTCCAGTTTTTTAGTATCCAAGATGAAGAATTAGCTTTGTCCATTCCACCGACGCCAAATTCCAAAATAACGTTTTGCTCTTTGCATACGGGTATTTCGGGTATATTGTCTTTTGTGCGGTCCCCGCCGTTTGCAAACACTAAGACGGCATTTGGATATTTTTTGCGCGCTTTGATTATTCCGTCGCATGCGGAATTGTCCTTGTCGTCAAACTCTAAAACGTCAATAATGCTTTTTATGTTTTCGCATATGATTTTTCGTGTCTTTAAGCCCATAAAATTCTTGCCTTTTTTGCGTATAAGCCAATCGTCGGAATTTAATAGAACAATAACGCCGTCGCTCTTTTGCGCCGCCGCTTTTATCAAAGAAATATGTCCTTCATGTATAGGATCAAACCCTCCGCTGACAATATAATAAGTTTCAGTGACATTATTTTTTTCTTCTATAGACATTCCAGTCTCCTATGGAAACTTCAAAAATAATATCCGTAAGTTTTTCAAGCCGTTCGTTATTATATTGCGAGTTTTTATTCATTATGAAAAGTTCGTAATCATTTGCCGCCGAAAGATAAGAATCTTCGGTTATCCAACAAACCATTAAGGACTTCCTTTGTGTATTATAAGGTATTTCGCTGTTCCAGTCATTGTCAAAAACCATAATTAAATCTTCTTTTGAGGAATTCAGTTTGATATAGTCTGTAAGCTCTAAAAGAGAGCCTTTGTATTGTTTAAACCAAGTTTCGTTTCTAAAAGCCTTTTTAATATATGGGTCATTATACCAAAAAACAGACAGCATAACTAACGGACAAAAAATTGCTATGAAATTTTTGAAAACTTTTGCGCTAAAAAAAGATTGAATATATGAGATAATATTATAAAGGATATATCCGCCAAACATACATAAAAAAGGCAGCAATGAACAATAATAATAATCGTGAACATGGTAAAGGTTAAAGAAAGTTAACACTGTCGCTAAACAACAAAAAACAGGAATTAAAGCGCATAAAAATTCTTTTTTTCTTTCCCAAAACAGAGGAATAAACAATAAAACCGCAAGAAACGCCGTTAGAGGTATTCCCATATTTTTTATGTTCTCATAAATAAACATCCAGTTTTCGTAAGAGAATTTTTGAGATAAAGTTCCAAAATTCCATTGCTGTAAATTTTGAGAACTTAAAGAGGCAAAACCTGAAATAATTTTAACGTAATCCGTCCATTTTATCCAAGCTATGCCTATAAGCAAAGGAACGGCTGTCAATACTAAAATTTTCAGATAGCGGGGAGCTTGAAATTTATCTTTAATGAAACAGCTGACAATAATAAAACCGAGAAAAACGCAGTATGGGAACATAGTTGTGATTTTTGTAAGATATCCGAGAACTCCGAAAAATAAGGCGGCAAAAAATATTTTATAGTTTTCTTTAAAACGTGCTATGTCTAAAAATTCAGTAAAAAAATAAACATACCCTAAAGCAAAGAAATCTGCGGTAAATTCAATTGAACTTGCAGAACTCCAAAATACGCTAAACGGAAATAACAGGAAAATTAAAACTGCGGTTTTTGAAACGGCTGTATTTGAAAAGAAACGCCTTGATATAAGGAAAAGAAAAACGGAACATCCGTAAAAATAAACGGAATTTGTCAAACGAAGCGCGGCGTTTAAATCGGCATGGGCAAGCAGATTTAGAATTTTATATGCCGTGTAAGCGCTTATTTGATATGTTGGGAATTCAAAGGGCAGAGTCCAAGGTTTGCCTAAAACCGGAGTTTTGTATTTTAATATGGATGGACCTTCGTCTATATAAGTTTGAACGGTTATTGCGGTTTGAGTTTGTCTAAATCCAATCAAAGGGTCTGAAAGGTTATCAAAACGAACTAAAATTGAAAATAATATAAGCGCTAAAAAACAAAAATTAAATATTGTTGTTCGGGATGGGATTTTTTTGTCAGTAAATTTTTCAGGATATAGCATTTCATTTTCGCTCCAATATGATATAATGCAAATCATATCAAATAAAAAGTGGATTTAATCGCTATTTGGGAGCTTATCAATGCAAAAAATCTGTATTATCGGCGGGTGCGGGCATGTGGGAATACCTTTGGGTTTGGCGTTTGCAAGTAAAAATTTTAACGTAACTTTGTTAGATATCAATAAAAAAGCCGTTGACGCCGTTAATTCGGGCACACTTCCTTTTATAGAAGACGGAGCGCAGGAAATTTTGTCAAAGCATATCGGTAAAAATCTTTTTGCCACAAACGATGAGAATGTAATTAAAACGCAAGATGCGGTAGTTTTTGTCACAGGCACGCCGGTTGACGAACATTTAACCCCTAAAATCAAAGACGTGCTAAACGTTATAAAACGCTACAGACCTTTATTAAACAAAAATCAGCTTATAGTTTTGAGAAGTACTATTTTTCCCGGAACCACTGAAGTTATTGACAATATTCTTGCTGATGAAAACGGACAAAAGCCTATGCTTGCTTTTTGCCCGGAACGCATAGTTCAGGGAAAAGGCATAGAAGAAATTTTTACTTTGCCTCAATTGGTATCCGCTGTTTCGGAAGCCGCTTATATAGCCGCTTCCGAATTATTTTTGCATATAGCTCCTAAAATTATACGTTTAGAGCCTAAAGAAGCCGAAATTGCAAAACTTATGACAAACTCTTGGCGCTATTTGGAATTTGCCATAGCAAACCAATTCTATATGATGATAGAAAGCGAAGGGCTTGATTTTTATAAAATTTATAACGCTATGAGAGACAATTATCCGAGAGCGCAGAAATTTCCAAAGCCGGGTCTTGCCGCAGGACCTTGTTTGTTTAAAGACACAATGCAATTGTCGGTATTTAACAAAAACAATTTTACTTTAGGACAAAGCGGCATGCAGGTAAACGAAGGTTTGGCGGACTTTTTAGTTGAAAGATTAGAGCAGAAAATAGGTTCGCTCAAAGGCAAAACAATAGCTATTTTAGGTATGACTTTTAAACCGAATAACGATGATGTCAGAGAAGCGCTGTCTTTCAGGGTTAAAAAAAGGCTTGAATTTAAAATGGCAAACGTTTTGCCCTGCGACCCGTATCTTAAAGAAATGATACCGCTTGACGAAGCTTTAAAAAAAGCCGACGGAATAATTTTAGGTATGCCCCACGACGCCTATAGAGATGTAAAGCCGCAAGTTCCGTACGTGGACTGCTGGGACGTTTGGAGAGGCGTATTATAATGGCTAAAATCATAAAAAAAATAAAAAATAAGACAAAAGACACATGCATACAAGATAAAATTTCACGCTCTCGCGTCAAGTGGTTCTTTGCAATTATTTTGATTTTACTGCCCATAGCATACTGCTTTATATTTATATATCAATATGGTATAAACATTCCATATAACGATGAATTTTTATTCTTTCCTTTTCTTGAAAAAGTAAAAAACCATAATGTAACATTTTTAGATTTTTTTGAAGATATTAACAGCCATCGCATTGTTATTCCAAAGATAATAGCGATTATAAATATGGTTCTGTTTGACTATAATTCAAAAATAAATATGTTGCTTTTCTTTGCTTTTTTGTGTTTTACTTATGCGTTGATATGCGCGTATCTTTGCAATTTAAAATGTTTCTCACGGGGGGGGGGGGGGGGATTTGCAATAATTTTATTTTGCGCTTTCATGATCTTTACCAAAAAACAATATTAAAATCTTTTTTGGGGAT